>CAIYXE010000820.1 GCA_903930095.1 uncultured Hyphomicrobiales bacterium | reverse complement strand
GCCATTCTTCCACCATGCCCAGCATGAGGCAGCACTTGCAAATGCCGTCTGGTGTAGGCCGGGAACCGGGGGCTTCGAAACAGCCCTTCGCGGATATCGGCTTTTATGCTTCCCGCCTCCGTCACGGGCCTTCAATCTGGACCATCACCTCGTTCCACAGACGAACACGCACGGCGACTGTGATATTCCTCAGCTCATCGATCAGGCAGATGAACCATAGATGGTTCAGATGGAATGACAGCGCTTCGGGCTTGCCTGTTCAGGCCATGGGCGTGATGTAACGTTCCGGATCGGCCAGATATATTGAGAGACGGTCAAGGAAAAGGCCGACATGGTAACCGTCGACCAGCGCGTGATTGGTCTGAATGGCGATGGGAATCAGGGTTGCGCCTTGTTGTTCATAGAATTTTCCAATGCTGATCTGGGGCACGGAATCGTTATGGCGGCTGTATGGAAAGGTCACTGCCGTGAAACTATACCAAGGAACGACGCTCACGATGATATGTCCCTGTGACGACAGATCGATCGCTTGCTGCTTCCCAGCCTTCACGTCATCGAGGGCGGCCAGGTTGTCTGCATAATCCTTGCCGAAACTTCCCGAGAACGAACCCCGCACAAGCGACAGCGACTTCTCGGCGGTCAAGACAGAATAAAGCGGAAAGACAAAGTCATACTCCTCGATCTAGCCCTTGACGATGCGATGACGGAATGCGGCCATGTCGTTCGCCGCTTGCGTAACGAGCAGTGTCATCGAGATGGAAAACACGAGGCCCTTGTCCTTAATGAACTTTCTCGTTTCGCTGACATCCAACTGAACGGTCCGCGAGTTGACGCGGACATCGAAGTTCCTGAAGTAATGGAAGACCGGCTTGCGCGCGTATGCGTTCATGTCGACCGCTTTCGCTCGTGGTATCCTCATCTCAACCGGCATTGACTGTGATCTCCCTGAACGCTGACCTATGCCGCCAATGCTAGGTTGTTGGTGCCTTGGTTATCAAGTGAGGCCGTGAACCCATACGCGACCCCTCACTGGACAGCTGGCCGCAAGGACCTTGGGGGGAGCCCGCTTCCCATCAGGACACCTCTGTCCATCGACCTGGCGGCTGTCTTGGGCCCGCCATGATGGGTGGGCGGATGAAGACCAGATACGGCTAAAGAACATTCATCGAACGGCATAGCATGCAGTCCAAGATGGACGGCAGAGGGTTTGCCGGGACTGCACCGCTTTCGACTACATTAAGTTGAAGTGTCTTCAGAAGGTCTTCTATAGTGGTCTATTCACGATCGTCATCAACCACTTAACTGAGCCGTAGCAGAGCCACCGGTCATGCCTCCATACACCTGCCCTGAAACAGGAGCGCAGCGTTGCCACTGATCCTGATCGCGCTGCTGCCGTTTCTCGGTGCGATCCTGCCAGGACTGCTGATCCGGGCCGGGCGAAACTCCTGTGCGTGGTCCGCCGGCGTGATCACCGCAACGGCCCTGGCTGGCCTGCTGTCGCACGCGCCGGCCGTCATGGCCGGAGGCATAGTTCACTACAGGCTGGACTGGCTTCCCATTCTCGGCCTCAATGCAAATTTCTTTCTCGACGGGCTTGGCCTGCTGTTTGCCGGGCTGATCCTCGGCATCGGCCTGTTGATCATCATCTATCCCCGGTTCTACCTCGCCCGCCAGGATCCAATGGGCGAGTTCTATGCCTATCTGCTGCTGTTCCAAGGCGCAATGGTCGGCATCGTGCTGTCGGACAACGTCCTGTTGCTGCTGGTTTTCTGGGAACTGACGTCCCTCACTTCGTTTCTGCTGATCGGTTACTGGAAACACCTGCCCGAAGGCCGGCAGGGCGCGCTGATGGCGCTGACCGTCACCGGCATGGGCGGGCTCTCGCTCATCGCCGGAATGCTGATGCTGGGCGCAATCGCGGGGAGCTACGACCTGACGGTGATCCTCGCCAGCAAGGATGCGGTGCAGGACAGCCCACTCTACCTGCCGGCGCTGATCCTCATCCTGATCGGCTGTTTCACCAAATCCGCCCAGTTCCCTTTTCACTTCTGGCTGCCGCATGCCATGGCAGCGCCAAGCCCGGTTTCCGCCTATCTCCACTCCGCCACCATGGTGAAGGCAGGCCTCTTCCTCATGGCGCGGCTCTGGCCGGTATTGGCGGGCACGCCGGAATGGTTCTACATCGTGACCACGACCGGCCTCGTGACCATGCTGGTGGGGGCCTTCATCGCGCTGTTCAGGAACGACCTGAAGGCGCTGCTGGCCTTCTCGACCGTCAGCCACCTCGGGTTGATCACCATGCTGCTCGGCTTCGGGACGCCGATGGCGGCCGTCGTCGCCGTGTTTCACATTATCAATCACGCGATCTTCAAGGCGCCGCTGTTCATGATCGCGGGCATCATCGATCACGAGGCGCATACGCGTGACATCCGGCGCCTGGGCGGCCTGCGCCACCTGATGCCGGTAACCTTCGTGCTGGGAAGCATCGCCGCACTGTCGATGGCGGGAATACCGCCCCTCAACGGTTTTCTCTCGAAGGAGATGATGCTTGAGGAAGCCGCTCACACGGCCTGGCTTGGGTCAGCCTGGCTTGTCCCTGCCCTCGCGACCGTTGCTGCGCTCGTCTCGGCCGCATATTCGTTCCGCTTCGTCGCACATGTGTTTCTGGGGCCCGCT
>CAIYXE010000819.1 GCA_903930095.1 uncultured Hyphomicrobiales bacterium | reverse complement strand
CGGCATTCCCGCTCGGCCGGCTCCAGGCGCAAGGGATGATCTGACGCGCGATCCGCTCAGGCGAAGCGTTCAGTGGTCACGACCGGCGAGGCCGCGCCCCATCGATTTCATGTCAGACCAGGTCCGGGTTCACCTTCTTTCGGCCTTGGCCGCAGGGAAAGCTTCCCGTCAATAGGTGGCGCGGCCGCCGGAGACGTCGAAGACGGCGCCCGTGGAGAATGAGCACTCCTCGCTCGCCAGCCAGCAGACGAGGCTTGCCACCTCATCCACCTTGCCGAGGCGGCCCATGGGGATCTTGGACAACATGAAGTCAATATGACTTTGCGGCAGCTGATCGAAGATCGGCGTTCTGACGGCGGCGGGCGTCACGCTGTTGACCGTGATGTTGGTCTTGGCCAGTTCCTTGGCCAGCGACTTGGTGAAGCCGATCACCGCTGCCTTGGAGGCCGAATAGGCGGAAGCATTGGGGTTTCCCTCCTTGCCGGCGATCGAGGCGATGTTGACGATGCGGCCATAGTTTCCGGCCATCATGTGCGGCACCACGGCGCGGTTGGTGAAGAAGGTGCCATTCAAGTTGATGGCGATGGTGCGGTGCCAGTCTTCCATCTTGACGTCGAGGACCGTGGCGGTTGGACCGGCAATACCGGCGCTGTTCACCAGGATGTCGATGCCGCCCAGCTGCTTCACTGTTTCCGTCGCCGCGGCCTCCACCGACTCCCAACTGGAGATATCGGTCTTGATGCCGCCCTGCATGTCCCACACGGCGACCCGGCCGCCTTCGGCCTCGATGCGCTTGGCCACCGCCTCGCCGATGCCGGAGAGGCCACCCGTGACGACGGCGCGCTTACCCTGAAATCTCATGTCTTTATCTTCCAGCTTTTCATTTTCTCGAGCGTGCCGGCGAAGGAGACGATACCCGCATCCGAACCCAGCCCCGTGGCGACGAGCCCGGCAGAGGCCTGGGCGAAGCGCAGCGCCGTCTCCTGGTCCATCTTGTGGTGGAGGGCGGTGATGAAGCCCGCGTCGAAGGCATCGCCGCAGCCCGTGGTGTCGACCACCTTGATATCATAGGCGGGGGACTTGATGCGCGCGCCATCCTTGTGGGCATAGAAGGCGCCATCGCCACCCAGCGTGAAGACGCAGCAGGCGGCACCCCGGTCAAGGTAGAACTTCGCGCAGTCTTCCGGCGTCGTCTGGCCGGACATGTCTTTCGCCTCTTCGATCGACGGCATGAAATAATCGATGTAGGGCAGCAGCGGCCCGACGATGCCGATGGTCTCGGCACTGGCCGCGATGAGGTCGAAGGTCACCGTCCGGCCGCGTGCCTTGGCTTCCTTGAGGAGTGTCACCGAAGCCGGGCCGTCGAGCTTCTTCAGCAGGCCGGTGCCGCCCAAGTGAATGATCGGTGCGTCGAAAACCTGATCATACATCGATGGCGGCACGTCGAAATGATCGGAGGCGCCGCGCACATGAAGCGCCGGCCTGTCGCCATTGGGGCGCACGTTGAGGATGGTGGCCGAGGTCGGGATGCCCTTGAGCCGCTGCATGGCGGAGGTGTCGATGCCATGCTTCTGCATGGTCATCAGCACCCAGTCGGCCTTCTCGTCGTCACCCACGGCACCCACGGCGAGGCTCTTCAGGCCGAGCTTGGCGGTGTCGACCACCGTGCCGCCGGCGGTGCCGGCGACGGTGAGGCGGATTTCCTCGATGAAGTCCACATTGCCACGATCGGGAATGCGGGTGACGGGGCGGCCCAGCACATCGAGGATGTAGAGACCAATGACAGAGACATCGTAGCGCATGGTCAGCCGCGGGACTTGTTCATGGCGGTGATAAGGCCGGCAAGCGCCACCGTCACGGCGGCGATGCCCCAGACCAGCGGCTGCATCCAGAAGGGGGGTGTGGCCAGCTGCACCTTGCCCGACGTGGTGTTGGGGTCCGGCGGCTTGAGGAAGAACACGCCATAAAGATGGGCTGCGGCAATCGACACCAGCAGCACGATGCAGAAGATCATGGCCACCACCATGGTGATGGTGATGACGCTCCGCACCGGCACGCCGGGTTGCGCCATCGGCAGCAGATTGTTGACAAGCCCCGCGATGACGACGAGCACGCTTCCCACCGCGAAGAGGGTAAGGCTGAAGGGCTGGAAGATCAGCACCAGCGCGAAGATGCCGAGGCCGATGATGAAATACTCGAGGCGGAGCGCACCTTCCCGGCTCATGCCTTTTTCGACTGGCTGGCTCATGCGCGCACCGCCTTTCCGTCCTCACCGAACACATGGGTCTGCCGCGGGTCGGGCTTGAGGTGCAGTGCCTCACCCACCTTCACCCGCTTCTCACGCGGAACGACAACGCGGATCTCGCCGCCCGTGGCCGTGCGCGCGTGGATCAGCGTTTCAGCGCCCATCGGCTCGATCAGTTCGGCCTGGGCGGCAATCGTGTCACGCGCTTTCTCCTGCACGGTGCTGAAGGCCCGGGGCCTGATGCCGATCATCACCTTGGATGGCTTGAGCCGGGAGACGGCGGGGTCGGTGGCAATCGCCACCTCCTGCCCCGCCAGCACGACGGAGGCCATGCCGTCGCCGAAGCCCTTGAGGTCGGCCTCGACCAGGTTCATCTGCGGCGTGCCGATGAAGCTTGCCACGAAGACGTTGACAGGCTTGGCGAACACGTCATGCGGCGTTCCAACCTGCTCGATCAGCCCGTCCTTCATGATCGCGATGCGGTTCGCCATGGTCAGCGCCTCGAGCTGGTCATGCGTCACGATCACGGTCGCCTTCGAAAGGCCGGTCAGCACTTCCTTGATCTGGCCGCGCATGGAGTGGCGAAGCTCGACATCAAGGCGCGACAGCGGCTCGTCGAACAGGAAGCAGTTGGGATCACGCACAATGGCGCGGGCCACCGCGAGGCGCTGCTTCTCACCCTCGGAGATGTGCCCCGGCATACGGTCCAGCACCGTGTCGAGGTGCATGATCTTGGCGACCTTCATCACCCGCTGATCCGTCTCGGCCTTGGACAGGCCCTCATAGTGAAGCGGCATGGCGATGTTCTGCCCCACCGTGAGTGCGGGGTAGAGCGCGTAGAACTGGAACACCATGGCGATGTCGCGCTTCTGCGGGGACAGCTCGTTCATGCGCTGGCCGGCGATGATCACATCGCCGGACGTGGCGCGTTCCAGCCCCGCGATCATGCGCAGCGTCGTGGTCTTGCCGCAGCCCGAGGGGCCCAAGAGGCAGACGACCTCGCCTGCCTCCACTTTCAGGTCCGCGTCCTTCACCGCCGTGAAGGCGCCGAACTGCTTGGTGACTTTTCTGATTTCGATCGTCGACATGTCAGCGCTTCACGGTACCGAAGGTCACGCCACGCAGCAGGTGGTTCTGCAGGAAGAACGTGACGAGGAAGACGGGGATGAGGAACAGCGTCTCGATTGCCGCCAGCAACGTCCAGTCCGTGCCGCGCCCGCCGGATGAAACGGCCTGGTTCATGGCCACCGGCACGGTGCGCGTATCGGGGCCCGACAGCAGCAGCGCGAAGAGGAACTCATTCCAGGTCAGGATGAGGCCGAAGACGAAAGTGGCGGCAAGACCTGCCACAACCTGCGGCAGGCAGATCTTGAAGAACACCTTCATGTCGGAGGAGCCGTCGATCCGCGCGGCGTCCTCGACGTCCAGCGAGAGTTCGTCGAAGAAGCTCTTCATCATCCAGATGGTGAAGGCCAGGTTGAAGGCCGTATAGAGCAGGATGATGCCGGTATAGGAGCCCGAGAGCCCCACCGCACGGAACATCAGGATGACCGGGATGATGACGACGATGGCCGGCAGCATGCGCGTGGTCAGGATGATGAACAGATAGGTGTCGTTTCCTTTCAGCGGATAGCGCGAGAAGCCGAAGGCCGCCAGCGTGCCGATGACGAGCGCGAGCAGCACGGAGACGGTCGCGATCACGATCGAGTTGAAGAAGTAGCGGTCGAAGCCCGTGGGCTCCGGCGCACCACCCGGCGTCATCGAGCGCGAGAAGACGGAGCCGAAGTTCTCGAGTGTCGGCGTGAACACATACTGGTCCGGGATGAGCCCGAACAGCGATGTGGGCGACAGCGTCGGCGGCACGGAGAGTGCGAGGTCCTGCGGTTTCAGCGCGGTGAAGATGATGAACAGCACGGGCAGAAAGTAGATGAGCGAGACGATGGCCACAAAGAGCGTGCGGCCCCAACCAGCCTCGCCCACGCCGCTGGCCTTGCGGAAGCCGAGCGCTTCCCAGATCGAATTGTGTTCAGCCATCTTCAGGCCTCCTGGCTGCGGCGGTTGGCGAGATAGAGGTAGAGGTTGGTGAGCACGATCACCATGAACAGCATCAGGTAGGAGATGGCAGCGCCCTCGGAGGTCTTGTTCTGCTCATTGGCGACGCGGATGAGGTGGTAGGAAATGGTCATGGTGTCGTTGCCGCCCTTGGTGAGGAGCAGCACCAGGTCAGCGAGCTTGAAGGCCTCGATGGTGCGGAACAGCAGCGCCAGCATGAGCAGGCCGCGGATATAGGGGAAGGTGATGGTCCAGAACTGCCGCCACTTCGATACGCGGTCGATGGCTGCGGCTTCGTAGAGATATTTCGGCACGGAAACGAGGCCAGCCAGCACCAGCAGCATGACGAAGGGCGACCACATCCAGGCATCGGCGAAGACAATGCCCGCCATGGCACCCACCTTGTTGTCCATCAGGATGAACTGCTCGCCCGTGATGTTGCCAATGAAATAGCTGAGCAGTCCGAAGGTCGGGTCATAGTAGTAAGTGAAGAACACGCCCGACGCGACGACCGAGAGCATCATCGGCGTCAGCACCAGGATGAGGAGATATTTGCGCAGCGGGAACTGCTTGGCAAACAGCAAGGCCAGCAGGAAGCCCACGATCATCTGTGCGGCAACCGTGAAGACAACGAACATGGCGGTGTTGACAAGCGCCGCCCAGTTGGCGCCAGCGGCCAATTCGTTGGTGAGCGCCTTGATGTAGTTGTTAAGGCCCACGAAGCGGATCGACTGGTTGTTCGACTGATAGGCGAAGAAAGACAGCCCCAGCGACCACAGCAGCGGGAAGATGTTCATGACGAACAGAACGGCGATGGCCGGCGCCACCAGCAGCCCGCCGTAATACTTGCGGCGGTAGGCGTTGACCACGAAGGCCGCCGCGATGAGCGCCCCCATGATGCCGGCGATCCAGAACGAGATCGAGGCCGGAAGCGCCATGATGGCGATCACGGAGACGATGATGCCGACGAGTATGGCCAGTTTCCAGTTGTCAAGGCTGACCTGGAAGAGGGCCGGAGGGGCGGCGGTCGCGGTGGTGGAGCTCATCGGCACAAGATTTCCGGGAAATGGAAGAAAGAGGGACGCGGGAGGTCAATTCCTCCCGCGTCCCGGTTCAGTGGGCTTACTGGATCAGGCCCGCTTCGGTCAGCAGGTTCTGCTGGAACTTGGCGACGTTATCCAGGGTGGTCTTGGCGTCCTGCTTGCCGGTGATGGCAAGGTCGAACTGGTCCTGCTGCTGGGTGAGCAGCTCGAAGAACTGCGGCACGTGCCAGACGTCCTTCTGCCAGTCGAGCTGGGGAGCCCAGGCGCGGTTCCACGGACGGTAGGTCACGTACTTCGGATCCTCGTAGACCGACTTGATGGCCGACTGGCCGCCATTGGCCGCGAACTGGTGCTGGATCTCAGGCGAGAGCCACCACTTCACGAATTCCACGGCTTCCTTGATCTGCGCATCGGTGGTCCAGGTGGTCAGCACGAAGGGCTGGCCGCCGATGTTGGACCAGCGCTGCATCTTGCCATCCGCACCCATGGTGCCCGGCATCTGGCCGAAGACCAGCTTGTCGGAGACCTTGGAGGTCTTCGGGTCAAGGGCTGCTTCGCCCAGACCGATCCAGTTGATGTTCATCGCCACCTTGCCTTCCTGGAAGAGCTCGGCAGTCTTGAAGATGTCCATGGTGCCGGTCTTGGCCAGCGGCGGCATGAACTGGATCATGTCGAGATACTTCTCCAGCGCAGCGACGGCTTCCGGAGAGTTCACGACACCTTCGGCCTGGCCGTTGGGCGCCTGGGTTTCATCCCAGGTGTTGCCGCCCATCTGCCAGATCAGGCCGTTGATCTGCATGGAGGAGAAGTCGTAGCCCTTGCCGGCCTGATAGGCGATTCCGTAGAAATCGTCCTCGGCAGGCTTGCCGGCCAGCATGTCGCCCTTCTTGCGCATGAAGAACTCGCCGACGTTCCGGAAGTCGTCCCAGGTCATCGCGTCAAGCTCTTCGCCCGTGCAGGGAAGCTTCTTGTTATACTTGGCCTGGAAGTTCTTCTGCTCTTCCTCGTGGCAGAGGATGTCGGAGCGCGCGAAGTTCACCAGAACGTCGGGGAACTGCGGGAAGCCGTAGTAGTTTTCCGACTTGTGGGGATAGGTCGAATAGGCATTGAGCGGATTCGGATGGATCGACTTGAAGGTCGCCATGAAGTCCGGATCGGCCTCGAGAAGATCATTGATCTTCCGGAAGTAACCGCCTTCCACGAAGGCGCCGAGCCACTGCGAGTCCGAAACGATGAAGTTGTACTTCTGCTCGCCGGACGTCAGCGACGCGTTGACGCGCGTGTAGAAGTCGGGCCACGGGATGAAGTCGACGTCGAGCTTGACGGTGTTGCCGGACGCCGGCTTGTACTGCTCGTCGAAGAACTTCTTCATGATGCGGGTCGGCGGCCAGTCCGGCACCGCCATCGTCAGCGTCACGTCTTCCGCAAGGGCGTAGGTTGCCCCTCCAGTCATCAGGGTTGCTGCGAAGCCGGCGGCTACCGCAAACCCCTTCATTTTCGTCATCACGGTCATCTCAAGTTTCCTCCCATGGTTAACCGTTTTAGCTTCAGGCCTCACGCGTCAGGTCATTGCCTGTCCGTTTGCGGCGCGGAAGATGTGGATCTTGCTCATGTCGATGGATATCGGAACAGTGTCGCCCGGCTTCAGCCCCGTGGCGCTCTGCTCCGGCAGAACCATGCGCAGCGTTTCCCCGCCTGCCTCGACCGATACGACGGTGACATCGCCCAGGGGCTCGATCAGGTGCACGCGCGAGGCGATTGAAGCTTCGCCTGATGCGGCGGGCCTCAGGTCACTGGGGCGGATGCCAACGAGGGCCGCCTCGCCTGCATTGCCGCTTGAGACGCGGCGCGCGGAATGGAACTTGCCCAGTGCCGTATCAAGACTCGAAAGGTCCGCACCCAGCGTGGCCTTCAGCATGTTCATATG
>CAIYXE010000818.1 GCA_903930095.1 uncultured Hyphomicrobiales bacterium | reverse complement strand
TGTGTTTTCCACGAGCATTCGGCCACCGATTCCATCAACATCCTTCCACGCCTCAGCCGTCGCCGCCGGGTAGGCTCTGACGAATCAGGCGTCGCTGAGCGGCAGGTCCATCACAAAGAAATGGGCCTTCTGCTCGACGCCCTGTCAACGCCGGATGCATTTGCAGCAGAAGTTGTCGATCCGAAAGCTCTCCGCCGCGATCCGGGCCCGTTCCGCCTCGCTCCGCTGCTTCCGTCCCATCGGCCCCTCTAGAAACTCCAGATACAACACCCGCTCAGTCAGTGTGACGTTCTATTGGGCGTCCACTTGCCGTCCAATGCTATAGTCAGAAACCCAGCCAAAGTTGGATCCGCTTCTCTCATTCCGAACACGATACCGCTAGAATGGGTGCGGTGTCCCGCTTACATACATATGGCATGAGCCTTCAAAAGGCCTCGCACCTCATCGGCTCAACTTTCCTGAGCATATAGAAGGAGTTCTCGATAGAATACCTATCGCCCTCAGCGATGGCCGTGCTCCCTTCAGCATAGCCATAGAGCGTGCCCATCATTGTAACAGGCGAAAGCTCCATGGAATAATGAAGTGTCCAGAGCTCGGTCGCACCATTCTTCTTGAAGCTGTTGCCGTTTCCGGTGAGAGAAATGTGAAGCGTGTAATCAGTAGCATTCGGAACGGAAGAAGGTCCCAACGTGGCAGTACCCGCAAGGCCATTAAGGTAACTCACATTCTGAAACGCGCCTCTCTCGATCGCGTGCACCTCTATCACGTTGTAAGGAGCCCTCGAGGCGGCAGGCGCGGTAACAAGCTTGAAGTGCTGGTGGTCGCCACTGCTGCCGCTACCGATGTCAAAGCAAAAAGTCCCCCCCATGGCGAAGGTGTCCACTGCAATTCCCTCAGCGGACGCGAGCCGAGTTTCAAGAACAGCAACAACAGCACCAAGAACTACAAGCTGCAGAAGGCGCCACACACATTTAGCATAACAGAGTTTAGTTTTCATGGTTATCCCGAGTCTATGGCGTTACGTTAATCGTCGAAGAAGCAGTCTGGGCGCTTTACCATCCATGAGACGCGCTCAATTTCCCAGGTAGTCTGCAAGTCTGCTCAGCCATCAAAAAATCATCCCGATTGCCCATACTTTATGTACCAGGGAACAGTGACACAACAGCGAACTGCAACGGTTACAATGCCAATTCGACCTCCCTCGCAGCTTCGGATACACGCGCGTTCCTTTCACGGCATTGGTTCAGACCATCAGCAGCATTCTTTCTAAACCGCACCGATATGGCATTCCGCCATCCACGGAACCGCCCCGGGATGCCGGAGGCTCTACCCGCTGAGACGATAGAGCCTACGACAACCAAGACGACGAACAAGTTTTCTCCTGAAGTCCGCGCCGGGCCGTGCGGTTGACTATCGATCACGAAGCCGAACATCAGTCTCGCTTGGCTAAAATCTCTTCCATTACAGCCAAGATCGCCTGCCCTGCGCATACAATCCATTAGTGGGTTAAGAACGCAGAAATCGGCACCGGCATTGAGCATGCGATACTTTCGTCCATCATGGGTGCGAACCTCCACGAAGTCATGAGACCAGACATGGTTGGGCCGTTCCGCGCGGAGACGGATGCAGGCACCGTGGCCTGGCCAGATCTGGCTGCGCTATGGCTGCCGGGGCGGGACATTCAGCCCCTGCTGCCGCCAGTTCCGTTCGCCCCGTCTGTCGTTGACCACCTGGCCCAAAGTGTTCCTCCGCATAGCAGCAGTCTTCCGGTAGCCAAGGGCAAGGCAGCGGTCAATGTCGCCAAGCTGTAAGCGGCGCCAAGCCTGAGGCTGTGGTCCACGCGCGAGAGACAACCTCAAACCGCTGAACACCATCATCCGGCGCACCGTAACCGCGAATAGAACCATGAACCCCGCCGAGATGCGATGAGAACGCCAAAACGGACTTTAGCGGGACTTTATTGTCATTTCGATTAAACGGAAGATACTAATCTGCGCCCAATGTAGCGAGAAAGTTGTCTTCGTACGCTGCCGCGTCAGCACTCAGGCAGACGTCCACGGAGGTGCCCGTCAAAGACAAAACTGTTGCGCCCGCAGTATCATCATTCAAGGGTTTCCTTCGCTCGCCCTCAAAACTTGAATAGGGAAACAGGCTCATCGGTTGACCGCTTGACACCCCCGTGTCGTTGCCCGCGTCAGCTATCACTACAAGATTTACCCGTTCGACCTCGTTACATAGATCGGGATTAAGAGAAATCACCGCTGTCAGCGGATCCCAGTGATAGTATTCTCCATTGTTCCCGGACTGGCTGATCCACGTGAAGGTACGATTGACAAATTCTCCTAGCACAGCCTTGCGCAATTGCTCCGTGCGGCGGATGAATACCTCCGTCAGCGGCACCCTGTTGGTGGCGTCAAGCGGCACGAGCTTAATCGGGACCCCACTCTCGAAGACGATCTGGGCTGCAACCGGATCAATGTAGTAATTCCACTCCGCCTTCGTATTGCGGATAGTGTCGGTAAATCCAGATACACGCAGATTTCCCTCTGCGTAAATTGCACCCCCCATGGAGACTATGGCTTTAACTTTTTTCTTCAAGTGAGGCGAAAGCTTTAGGACTGTGGCGATATTCGTCATGCTTCCGACGGCGAGGATCAAGACCGGCTTCGGACTGTTCGCGAGTAGATCAGCCAGCAGCGCCGGCCCGTCAACGTAGCTTGCTTCATGCTGCGGCAATAATGCAGTTTCCCCCATCATGTCGGCGGCATTCCTCCGCCACGTTTGCGGATAAGAGGCATAGCCGTCCATCGGCCAGGACGAACCGCATCCAATCGGCCTGTCGGCGATTTCCGGAGACAAGCCCAGAAGATATCGAGCATTTCGAACCCCCTCAATGCACGGAGCCAGACCATTTCCTACGATGGTAACACCCAGCAAATTGGCCTTCGTGCTGCTCATGACGTACGAAAGTGCCAACCAGTCATCAGTGCCCATGTCAGTATCAACGATGATCGGGACCCGGCCATCGAGATCTTGAACTGATGAACCTCCCGGCGTGGCGCTTTCAACCTGAAGCAGTGCAAGGAGGACCAAGCCTAAACCGACACTGAAAACACTACGCAGAGGCATCACCATAATCCTTGTGCCCATCCAATGATGAATCCATCCTAATAGACGACTGCGCGCCAACACAATAGTGACTACTAACATCCAGATGCCGATCAGAATCGTTGCGGCCGTTGGTGCTTAGTTCCGCTTCTCCAGCCAGTTTGCAGGTTCGATTCAAACGATCGTCTGGTCGCTGTCGAAGTGCCTCCTGTCGTTGCGTTCGGCCAATCTTTCGGGTGTCCGTCGTCAGATAATTTGAGACGTTTGGGCTCGTGATCGAAGAGGGGATCTGGAGCATCTGGGTTGGATGTGATGCGGACTTGCCACGGTGTTGTAAGCGTCGGACTCCAACAGGGGCGCATCCATTATAATACAAGGAGACCACATTCGACCCTCGGATACCGTCCGCCATCGTTGTCACCATTGTCCCACCACCGGTACTCGACGGAAATGCAAACATGCAATAGTTTCTCAATTCTGATACAAAATGTCGGTCTGACCAATACCTCAACTGACGTGGCGAGCGGGAGAAGTTCCAATGAAAAAACAAGTTGGTCGGCGTGCTGTCATTGCAGCTTCGATTGCGACGGCAGGAGTGACGATCGCAGGAAAGCTTGCGCAGGCTGAGACGAAAGCGCCGCCCGTGCCCCCAGCCGACATGGTGCGGCACGAGAAGTACATGCGTCTTGCGATTGAGCAGGCCAACGCAATCCGGGACGGCCTTTCGGATCCAGAGGTGGCTCGGTATGTTTGAACAGTCGGCGGTTGTTTCCTAAGTGGTTGTCCGCTTCTGTTATGCTACCACTCCATTGACGGCAGCTGTTTGGAATAG
>CAIYXE010000817.1 GCA_903930095.1 uncultured Hyphomicrobiales bacterium | reverse complement strand
TTTGACCCCTCAGGAACAGGCCAGGCTTTCCGCCAGCGGCATCTCGCCCTGGGATGCGTACATCCAGGCGCAGTCCGGCTGGTACGACAACGCCACCATCAATCTCGGGATCAATGGCCGTATAGCGCATCTGTTTCCGGGCCAGAAGCTGGAGCTTCACCGGGCACAACACCCGCATTCGGATTACCGGGACTTTGCAGCACACCTGCTCCGCGAACTCGCCCGCTGCATGGGGCTCACCTATGAGAGCGCCACGGCGGATTATACCAACGCCACCTATTCCAGCGTCCGCATGGCGTCCGGCGAGATCTTCCAGATCACGCTCTATCGTCGCGCCCACATCCTTGGGCCCTTCTGCACCGCCGTCTACGAGGCCTGGCTCGAGGAGGAGATTGCGCGGGGCGGCATTACGTTCCCAGGCGGTCTTGATGGGTTCCTCGCGAACCGCGCTGCAGCCTCGCGTGCCATCTGGCGGGGAGCGCCCAAGCCGCAGGCCGACGATCTCAAGATGGCGAAGGCGCATGAGATCTGGTGCCGCCTCGGCGTCATGACGGACGCGGCCATCGCCGAGGACCTCGGCCACGACATCGAGGACGTCTACGCCCAGCGCGCCCGGGAGAAGGCGCTTCGCATCACTTACGGCCTGACCGATCACCAGTTCCAGGGGATCACCAATCTTTCCGGCGACGCAGCTGACCAGAACACTGACGCCCCGGAGCCTTCCGAGGACAGCACACAGCCATGACCATTGTGACAGATTACGCCGATCCGTGCGCAGTGCTGCCGCGGATCCGCGAAGCCTACTACGCGCTGCTGGAGGGCAGGCGGCCGGAATTGATTGAGTTCGACGCCGGCAATGGCGTGAGGCGCAAGGTCCAGTACGGTCGCACGGATCTCGGCGCACTGCGCGCAGAGCTTTCGCGCCTCGAGGCGTTCTGCGGTCGCACCGGTGGCCTGCGCCGCCGTTATGGCCTTCGCGCGGGAGGTCTGTGATGCCCGGACAGCTTCTTCGCCTCAGTGACCGCCTGCTCAACACGCCGCTCCTCATCCACCCTGCCAAGGCCCAGATCATCCTCGGCGCCCTGAGCGGCAGGATTGGGTTCGAGGCCAGCCTCTTCTCGGCAGAGGATGGCATGGATGCGCCGGACGCCAATCGTTTCACCGGCTCCGCGCGCCGCACGGATGGCACCACATCCATGATGCGCACCGCAGATGGCGTCGCCATCATCCCGGTGCTCGATACGCTGGTGAACCGCGGCGCCTGGCTCGACAGCCGGTCGGGGCTCACCAGTTACGAGGGGATCGCAGCCCAGTTGCGCGCGGCAGGGCAAGACCCGGAGGTACGGTCGGTCCTGCTCGACATCTCCTCGCCAGGCGGTGAAGCCGCCGGCATGGCAGGTCTGGCGGACGTGATCCGTTCGGTTCGCCAGACCAAGCCCGTGACGGCATTCGTGAACGACATGGCCGCCTCTGCTGCATACGGTATCGCCAGCGCCGCCAGCGAAATCGTCATCTCGCCCACATCCATTGTCGGCTCCATCGGCGTCGTCATGCTGCATGCCGACCGCTCGGGCGAACTCGCCGCGCAGGGAGTGAAGCCCACCCTGATCTTCGCCGGCAGCCACAAGGTCGACGGCAACCCGTTCGAACCACTGTCCGACGCGGTCCGCGCCGACCTTCAGGCCAGCGTCGACGCGCATTACCGCCAGTTCCTCACCATCGTGGAGCAGGGGCGGGGCCTTCGCTTCAACGCCGCCATGGCGCGCGCCACGGAGGCCCGCACCTTCATCGGCGCAGAGGCCATATCGCTGGGCCTCGCCGACCGCATCGCCAGTTTCGACGAGGTCCTTGCCTCGCTCTCTCAAACCACCACCCGCCCATCCGGGCGAAATGCTCGCAAAGGAGGGATATCCATGAGCACAGACGACACAGCGCCCGCCGCCGGGATGGCGGGCCATCATTCCACGGCGGAACAGGATGCCGCAGCGCTGCGCGCGCGCGAGGCCGCCGGCACCATGGCGCGCGAGCATGCGGCCCGGCTGGAGGAGGCAAGTGCCGCCGCCCGCCTCGAGGAACGGACCCGCATTCGGGCCATCGTCAATTCCGACGCTGCCGAAGGCCGCGGAAGCCAAGCCCTCATGCTGGCCACCGAAACGGCCCTGAGCGTTGCGGAGGCCGAAAGGATCCTCGGCGTGTCGCCGAAGGAGACAAGG
>CAIYXE010000816.1 GCA_903930095.1 uncultured Hyphomicrobiales bacterium | reverse complement strand
GCTGATGGGCCTTGTCGTGCAGCTCATCTCCGACCTCACCTATACCTGGATCGATCCGCGCATCGATTTCGAGAAACGGGACGTTTGAGGAATGGCGCTCTCCCCACTCAACAAGCGGCGCTGGCAGCTGTTCAGGCAGAACAGGCGGGGCTACTGGTCGTTCTGGATCTTCATGGTGCTGTTCCTGATTTCGGTGTTCGCACCCTTCATCGCGAATGACCGGCCGATCCTCGTTTCCTACAAGGGGGAACTGCTCTACCCGACCTTCGTCGACTATCCGGAATCGAAGTTCGGCGGCTTCCTGGCACGCACCGACTTCCGCGACCCGGTGAACCAGGAGGAGATCGCCGCCAATGGCTGGATGATCTGGCCGCCCATCCGCTATTCCTACAACACGGTGAACAACGAGCTGCCCCGCCCTGCCCCATCGCCGCCTGCCTTCCAGCTCACCCGCGAGGAGGCCTGCGGCAGATATCCCGCCGGCGTTGAAGACCCCAACTGCAACTTCGGAAACCTCAACTGGATGGGGACCGACGACCAGGGGCGCGACGTGGTGGCCCGGCTCATCTACGGCTTCCGCATCTCGGTGGCCTTCGGGCTGATCCTCACCTTCGTGTCATCGCTCATCGGCATGTCGGCGGGCGCGGTGCAAGGCTATTTCGGCGGCTGGACGGACCTGATCTTCCAGCGCTTCATCGAGATCTGGACGGCGATGCCGGGGCTTTACCTGCTGATCATCCTCGCGGCCTTCATCACGCCCACCTTCTGGATCCTGCTGTTCATCCAGATCCTGTTCTCCTGGACTTCGATCGTCGGCCTGGTGCGCGCCGAATTCCTGCGGGCGCGCAACTTCGAATATGTGCGCGCTGCGCGCGCGCTGGGGCTTTCGGATGCGAAGATCATGTTCAAGCATCTCCTGCCCAATGCGGTGGTCTCCACCATCACCTTCATGCCTTTCATCCTCGCAGGTTCCGTGACGGTGCTGACCTCGCTCGACTTCTTGGGCTTCGGACTGCCGCCGGGCTCGCCCTCGCTGGGTGAGATGATCGCACAGGGCAAGAACAACCTCCAGGCGCCGTGGCTGGGCCTCACCGGCTTCTTCGTGGTCTCGCTGATGCTGTCGCTGCTCGTCTTCATCGGCGAGGCGGTGCGTGACGCGCTGGACCCGAGAAAGACATTCGCATGAGCGACACACTTCTCGAGGTGAAGGATCTCTCCGTCGCCTTCACCCAAGGCGAGCGGACGACGCTGGCCGTGGACAAGGTGTCCTTCTCGATCAAGCGGGGAGAGACTCTGGCGCTCGTTGGCGAATCGGGATCTGGAAAGTCTGTCTCCGCACTCTCGATCCTGAAGCTGCTGCCCTATCCCTCGGCCTCGCACCCTTCGGGGTCCGTCATCTTCAAGGGCGAGGAACTTCTCGACAATGACGAGCGCGACTTGCGGCGCGTGCGCGGCAACGACATCACCATGATCTTCCAGGAGCCGATGACCTCGCTCAATCCGCTGCACACGGTGGAAAAGCAGATCGGCGAGATACTGGAACTGCATCAGAACCTCAAGGGTGAGGCGGCCCGCGGGCGCATCATCGATCTTCTCAGCAAGGTCGGGATCCGCGATCCAGAGACGCGGCTTCTGGACTATCCGCACCAATTGTCCGGCGGCCAGCGCCAGCGGGTGATGATCGCCATGGCGCTTGCGAACAATCCGGACCTTCTGATCGCCGATGAGCCGACGACGGCGCTGGACGTGACCGTGCAGGCGCAGATCCTGAAGCTGCTGAAGGAGCTTCAGGCGGAGTCCGGCATGGCCATGCTGCTGATCACCCACGATTTGGGGATTGTGCGGCACATGGCGGACAACATCGTGGTCATGCAGCGCGGCAAGGCGGTTGAGACGGGCGATGCGAAAGCCGTGTTCGCCGATCCCCAGCACGAATACACCAAGCTGCTGCTCACCGCCGAGCCCAAGGGCGCGCCGCCGCCGAGCGATCCTTCGGCCCCTGTGGTGCTGGAGACAAAGAACCTGAAAGTGTGGTTCCCCATCAAGCGCGGCTTCTTCCGCAAGACGGTTGGACACATCAAGGCGGTGGACGGTGTGGACGCCATTGTGCGGAGCGGACAGACGCTGGGCGTGGTGGGTGAATCAGGCTCCGGCAAGACGACGCTTGGCCTTGCCCTGCTGCGCCTCATCCGCTCCGAGGGGCCGATCGTCTACATGGGCCGGAATATCGACACCTACAACACGGCGGCGATGCGCCCCCTCCGCAAGGACATGCAGATCGTCTTCCAGGACCCGTTCGGCTCCCTCTCCCCGCGCCTGTCGATCCAGCAGATCGTGGAGGAAGGCCTGACCGTGCAGGGCCGCAACCTCAGCTACGGCGCGCGGCGCGAGATCGTTGCCAAGGCCTTGACCGAGGTGGGCCTCGACCCTTCAACCATGGACCGCTATCCGCATGAGTTCTCAGGTGGCCAGCGCCAGCGCATCGCCATTGCACGCGCGCTCGCCCTCGAGCCGAGGTTCATCATGCTGGACGAGCCGACATCCGCTCTCGACATGTCGGTGCAGGCGCAGATCGTGGATCTCCTGCGCGCGATCCAGGAGAAGCACAACCTCGCCTATCTGTTCATCAGCCACGACCTGAAGGTGGTGCGCGCGCTGGCCAACGAGGTGATCGTCATGCGCAACGGCGTCACCGTCGAGAGCGGTCCGACCGCCGAGGTTTTCTCGAACCCGAAGACAGAG
>CAIYXE010000815.1 GCA_903930095.1 uncultured Hyphomicrobiales bacterium | reverse complement strand
TGAGAAGACCGGCAACTACGGCTTCAACGCGCAGACCGAAGAGTATGTCGACATGATCACCGCCGGCATCATCGACCCGACCAAGGTGGTGCGCGTCGCCCTGCAGGACGCAGCGTCGGTCGCATCGCTGCTGATCACCACTGAGGCCATGATCGCCGAGAAGCCGAAGAGCTCTCCGCCCGCCATGCCTGGTGGTGGCGGCATGGGCGGCGGCATGGGCGGCATGGACTATTAAGAGTGTCCTCCATATCGAGGAAAACCATAAAGCGAGGCGATCCGGCTACGGGTCGCCTCGAAAATGTTCGCCAAGCCTGATATGACGCTGATGATGCATATGGCGACGTTTCAGAAACGGGGATTGCGGGCCAAGATCATGGTCGCTCGCGAAATTCTGCTGGGCCTCGTTTCGGTGCGTATGTCGCCCATTGCCTTCCATCTCGATTATTATGTGTTTCCGCCTGTAATCCTCGGCTGCCTCTGTCTGGCGTGGCGGCAGATGAACTGGCCAGTGATCCTTGCTTGTTACGTGTCTGGCCTGGTGGGATGGACATTGGCGGAATACCTGCTCCACCGTTTCGCCCTGCACGGGTGGTCTTACTTTGCGAACTTTCACAAGTCCCACCATGATGAACCCCGCGAAATGATCGGCTCGCCTGTCATGTTCTCGATGCTTGTTTTTACGCTGAGCATCTTTCTGCCGGTATTTTTGTCAGCTGGCGCGGGTCCTGCATTTGCTGTGTTTGCAGGTTTCCTCAGCGGCTACGTGGCTTTTGCTGCGGTTCATGAAGTGGTCCATCATTCGGAAGTACAGAGTCCGCTATTGCGTCACTTGAAGAAACTGCACGCCATCCACCATCATGGCAATTCAAGCAAGAACTTCGGCGTGCTGACCGGATTTTGGGACAGAGTATTCGGCACCTACGATAAACGGGTTTTCAGACGTACTGGCAAGTAATGCCGATCAGGCCTTCCGCCTCGCGGTACGGCTTGAGGCGCTATGTTGCGGATAAAGACTGCTAGCTGAGCAGAAGGCCGCTGCCGGCCAGCTTGACCCCCCGTCGTCAACTTGAAAACACGCGTAACTCTTGCCGGGCCCAGTTCAGATAGGTAGCATCAATGAGTTCGGCTACCGACACCGCAGGAGGCCCCCCCACCACTACGAGCCGCTCGAGCACCTCCGGTGAAAGGTAAGCCAGCCGCATGGTGCGACTCACGAAGCGATCCGTCACATTTTCCGCCTTGGCGATGTGTCCGACCGTCGCCATTTCACCGCTCTCAAGCTTCCGCCGCCACGCCCATGCCCGGCCCAATGCCTTGAGGATGTGAGGATCCTGCGCACGCGCCTGCCGGGCGGCTACGTCTTTCGGTGGCAGAATCCTGGGGCGCCCATTGCGGCGGCGGATGGCGAGCGGGATCACGACCCGAATGATGTCGTTGGGATTGCTCATTCGGCGGCCTCCTTGCTTGTGCTGCCATTGAGGTCACGGATGAGGGCAGCGATGCCGTGGTTGCGAAGATCCACGGCCATCCCGTTGGGGCCCACCGTGACCCTGTCGACAAGGAGTCGCACGATGCGCGCCTGTTCCGCCGGAAAGAGTGCCTCCCAGAGGTCGTTGAACCGCTTTAAGGCGGCAACAATCGCGCGCTCGTCCATGTGCGAGCCATCGGCGCCTTGTGCCGCGATCACGCGCGCCGCTACCTCGGGTGCGCCTATGATGCGCCGCATCTCGGCGATGACCGCACCATCGACCATGGCCGCGGCAAGCCGCATCGGGCCAGTGCTGCCCCTCGTGTCACGGTTACGGATCAGGTCCATCGACGTGTAGTAGTGGTAGAGCCGCTCGCCCTTCCGAGTGTAGGTCGGCGTCATGGCTGCACCCGTGTCGGTGAAGATGATGCCCTTTAACAGCGCCTCGGACTGG
>CAIYXE010000814.1 GCA_903930095.1 uncultured Hyphomicrobiales bacterium | reverse complement strand
GCAAAGGTGATTTCCTTGAACAGTTTCATGTCGTTTCTCCAGAGATGTGAGTCAGGAATGCATGAGTCCGGCTTCCTTCAGCCGCTTGGGCAGGAGGAAGTCGATGAGGGCGAAGAGGGCTATGGCGAGACCGCCGAGCGGGAACGCAATGGCAAGCACGGCACCGAGGCCAAGAGCGCCCGCTGGCACCGTGTAACTCCGTGGATACTTCGGTGAACCAAACTGACCCACCGGCCTGCGCTTCCACCACATGACCACGCCGGACACACAGAGGAACACCACGGCAAGGCAGAAGACCGCGTTGATGACGAAGTTCCACCAGCCGAGTTGACCCTCATGCAGCGCAATCCCCACCGCCATTGCCTTGGCGGCCACGCCATAGTCGGCATAGCGGACGTCAGCCAGCACCTTGCCAGTGTACTGATCCACATGGACAGTACGGTCGAGCGTGGGGCTCGCGCCGTCATAGCTCATGCTGTTCTGCGAAATTGTCCACACACCCGTCTCGCCGTCCGGCGGAGTGACGCGCATGCGCCCTTCGATGCCGAGTGCTCGCCCGATCTGCACCATGCCGGTCAGGTCAACCGGCGTGCCGCTTGGCAGAATGGTCACGCCTGCCATGGAGCCAGAGGCCGGAAGTGGCGTCTGTTCCAGGCCCCAGGGGACCTGCTTCTCGCCCGTACCATTGAGTGAGAGGTGCGTCTTGTCCGAGAGTGGTACATTGTCCCACTTCTCCGCCGGGAAAGTGCTCCATGACTGCGTGAACTTCTCGCCCCAGACCGATGCCCAGGCGAGGCCGGTGACCATGAAGAACACGAGGATGATGGCCATCCACGCGCCGGTCGTCTCATGCCAGGATTTCCACAGGCTGCGTCCGCTGGCGCTGAACCGCGGAACCAGCGCCGCCCCGAAGCCCTCGCCGCGCGGCCACCACAGGTAAACGCCGGTGACGGCGAGGATGATGCCGAGGCTGGCGGCGATCTCGATCAGCCAGTCGCCCGTCTGGCCGAGAAGCAGCGTGCCGTGGATCTTCTCGAGAAACAGGTTCCAGCTGCCATCCTGCGGCATGGACCGCAGAATGGCGCCCGTATAGGGATCGACGGCGAGGACGTGACTGACCTCGCCCACCGCCACCGTCACCATCATCGGTGTTGCGGCGTCATAAGGCGTGCGGATGTCCTTCACCGCGGCCTCGGCCCCGAGGGATGCGCGCGCCGCCTCGGCCAGCGTGGTGGCGGGAAGCGCCTGTGCCTGTGGGGCAACCGGCAGCCGGTCGCCATGTTCCGGCAGGTAGGTCGTGAACAGCATCATGAAGAAGCCGGTGACGGCCAGCATGAGCAGGAATGGAATAACGTAGAGCCCGGCATAGAAGTGCCAGCGCCAGACGGCGCGATAGAGGCGTGAACTGGCGGCAGCGTCCGGCTGCGGCGCGGTATGGGTCTGCATTGAGGGTCGTTCCCTTGATCGAATGGTTTTCGGCGCCCCGCAACGGGCGCGCCGGCTCAGGCAATCAGATCAGGAGAAGGGAGGGTGGCCCGCGCGGCGGGCTGCCGGACAACAGCAGAGACGGATGCGGCCGCAGCTGCGCGGCCAGCGGATGTGGCTTTGCCGCGGGCGTGCGGCTCAGCGCGGGAAAAGCCGATGCGGGCTCAGCCGGTGCCGGCCCCGCAGCCGCGGCGCAGACGCTGCACAGGATGCAGGAGCCATCATGTTGCGCGGGAGACTGATCCGGCCCGGCAGGCCCGCCATTACCTTCGGAGTTGCACACCCACAGCGCGATATCGCGCTCCAGCGCCGCGGCAGCGGACGTGGCAGGACCGGTGAGCAGCCCCAGCAGTGCCGGGAGCGCAAGTGCCAGCACCACCGTATGGACGATCCATCGATGGTGTGGCAGCAATCGGCAAAGCCATCCACAGTGCATGGAATGAGTTAGCAGTCAGCCTGCGGGCCTGTCTCCGCTACCAAGGGTCGCATGGGCGGGAGATCGTCCGGCGCCCGGCTTCAGCCACCCATGAGCAGCAGCAGCGCCTTGAGCGTTCCGTCCTCGGCAGCCGCACTTGCGAAGCTGCTGAAGGCCTGCTCGTGCTGGACGGCGACGATGGCTGCGGAGACAGCGATACCTGCCACGGCGCGGCGCACCAGGCCGCTGGCGCAAAACAGCGCGATGAAGACAGTGAAGGCGAGGCGGAAGGGAAGCGTCAGCATAGTCTGTTCTCCCCGTTACTTGCTGGCCGTGCCGCGGAAGGCAGAGCCCTTGCTGGAGGACTCGAGCGACACCCACTTGCGCGGGTCCTCAGCCGACTGGCGCTTCAGCATCGTGTAGTTGGCGGCATGCCAGCTGCGAATGTCGTTGCGGCGGTTGTCGAGCACGAAATCGCCCCTGGTGGTGACCAGCGTCAGCACCGCGTGGCCTTCGCTCTGCTCGTCCAGCACCACCGTGATGCGCAGGGCCTCCGCCGGGATGCCCTTCTGCTGCAGGATTTTCTTCTTGAGCAGGACGATGTCCTCGCAGTCACCGGCATCGGCGGGGATGGTCCAATACTCGGGCGTGCCATAAAGCGTTTCGTCGGTGACCGGGGCGATGGCGCCGTTGACGAAGGCATTGACCATGCGCACCAGCAGCCACTTCTCATCATCCATCGCCAGCTTGCGCTTGCCCGCGGGGCGCTGGTCGCAGGCCTCCGCGTTGCGCTGGCAGAATTCGACGAAACCGATGGGCGGCAAGGTCTCGCCATATTCCTGCGCCGAGGCGCCAGCCTTCTTGGACGCGAACGCGGGCGCAGAGAGCGCGAGAAGGCAGAGCAAACCTGCCATGAGCACCTTTCCGACCATCCCCATCTCACGCCCCACCACTTATGCTTAACAACTGGTGAAGAGGATGCAGTGACGCCAGGCTGGTGGCAATCCTAAACGAAAGGTTAAGTTAACGGCCGCCGGGGCCGGGTTGCAGATGTCTCAGTTCTGCGCCAGGTCAGTGCGGCGGAATTTCAGCACCTCGCCGTCGTTGTTCATCGCCACGTACCATCCGCCCTGGCGCTGGATCTCGCCGCATTGGGCCTTGCCCTTGGTCCATTTGTTCCACACCACACAGAGCGAGGAGCCCTGCATGTACCAGCGGCCCTTGTCCTGCTGGCCGAAGGCCTGGCCCGAGAGCGTTCCGCCCCGGGTGCCGCTGAAAGCCACGCGGTAGCCCTTCACCTTGGCCTCGAACTGGCCAGGAAAAAGCTTGGCGATCTCGCCCTTGCCGAGCGAGCCGGCCTCGGCCCCGGCGGCAAGGGTGAGGGCGGCGGCCCCGAACAGGACGGCTGCGGAAATGCTGCGAAGAGCCATGGATGAAAACCCCCGGTCTGGGCTGGCGGAAAGCGCTGCGCCCCACCTGCTGTTGCTTGGTCAGGCGCCCGTTTGGCAGCGCCCTTTGTCCAAAATATGGGGAGTTGATGGCGATCTTTCCCCTTGATCCCGATCAATCACGGCCCCCTTTGTGCAACCATTAATTGTATATCTGCTGCCATGCCCCTTGGCGGACATGATTCCAACCCGGCGGATCTTGCTGTAGTGAGCGGGAATGACACCGCTTGACGCATTCCTGCAGCAGGGTTTCCTGAGATTTCCGGCCGAGGAGGCCGTGGCCCGCTGGGCGGCATCGGCGCGCCCGGCGGCGGAGCAGGCTGCGCGAGACCCCGCCCAGGCGCACTGGCTGCGCTGCGGAGGCACCTGGTTCGTCGGCGTGGACGCCCTGCCCAACGATCCGGAGGGCCGTGTCGGCGAAGGCCCGGCACTTGCCGGGTCAGCCGCGGGCTTTGTGAGGGGCGAGCTTGGCCTTTCCCTGCCGCTGCACCAGGCGCAGGTTTCGGTCTGCTATCCCGGCTACCCCAGGCGATCGCCGGAAGAGAGCCCAGCCGCCTTTGATTTCCGGCTCAGGCGCGATGCGGCACATGTGGACGGGCTTCTGGCGGAAGGGCCGGAAAAGCGGCGCCATCTGAGGGAGCCGCATGCCTATGTGCTGGGGCTGGCGCTGACGGAGCAATCGCCCCATGCCGCGCCGCTCTGTGTGTGGGAAGGTTCGCACCTCATC
>CAIYXE010000813.1 GCA_903930095.1 uncultured Hyphomicrobiales bacterium | reverse complement strand
GGGCGGCGCATCGGTCTTCGGGGCTTCAGGCTTGGGGGCTTCGGCCTTTGGAGCGGGTGCGGCATCCGCCTCGCCGATGACGGCGATGGGGGTGTTGACCTTCACGTTCTCGGTGCCCGCCGGAATGAGGATCGAGGTGAGCGGGCCTTCATCGACCGCTTCCACCTCCATCGTGGCCTTGTCGGTCTCGATCTCGGCGATGACATCGCCGGGCTTCACCATGTCGCCGACGTTCTTGAGCCACTTGGCAAGCTTGCCCTCTTCCATGGTGGGAGAGAGGGCGGGCATGAGGATCGATGGCATTTCTGTCTGTCTCCCCGGGCTCAGGCGTTCACGTAAATGTCGGTGTAGAGCTCGGAGACATCCGGCTCAGGATCGTTCTGCGCGAATTCCGCGGCCTCCGTCACCTCGGCGCGGATCTCCGCGTCGATCTTCTTGAGGTCATCCTCGGTTGCAAGCTTGCCGGTGAGGATGCGGGCCTTGACCTGCTCGATCGGGTCATGCTCCTCGCGCATCTTCTGCACTTCTTCCTTGGAGCGGTACTTGGCCGGATCCGACATGGAGTGGCCGCGGTAGCGGTAGGTCATCATCTCGAGGATGTAGGGGCCCTCGCCCGAGCGGCAGTGCTCGACTGCCCGGTCACCCGCATCGCGCACGGCGCGGACGTCCATGCCGTCCACCTGCTCGAAGGGAATGCCGAAGGCCGCACCACGCGCACCCAGCTGCTCCGCCATGGCGGTGGAGCGGGACGCCGCCGTGCCCATGGCATAGCGGTTGTTCTCAATGATGAAGATGCAGGGGAGCTTCCAGATCGAGGCCATGTTGAAGGTCTCATAAACCTGGCCCTGGTTGGCGGCGCCATCGCCGAAATAGGTGACCGCGACATGATCATTGCCGCGGTACTTGTTGGCAAAGGCGAGCCCTGCCCCCAGCGGCACCTGCGCGCCCACGATGCCGTGGCCGCCGAAGAACTGCTTTTCCCGGCTGAACATGTGCATGGAGCCGCCCTTGCCCTTGGACAGGCCGCCGCGCCTGCCGGTCAATTCCGCCATGACGCCCTTCGGGTCCATGCCGCAGGCCAGCATATGGCCATGGTCACGGTAGGAGGTGATGACCTGGTCACCCTCCTTCTGGGCCATCTGCATGCCCACGACGACCGCTTCCTGGCCGATATAGAGGTGGCAGAAGCCGCCGATGAAGCCCATGCCATAGAGCTGGCCGGCCTTTTCCTCGAAGCGGCGGATGAGCAGCATCTCGCGGTAGGCGTGTAGTTCCTCCTCCGCCGAGAAGCCGCTGTTGGTGAGGTTTGCCTTCTCACCTTTCGTCAGCTTACGCGAGATATAGGCGGACTTGACTGCCATGAGCGCTTCCTCCAGCCATGATGGATGACTCGTGTCATAGCATTAAATGGTTGAGAACGCAGGCAAAAACAAGAATTAACTGAATTTCGGTTTAGGGGACGGATTTCGTTCGGGATTTATCTTGTGGTGAAGGCCACGACATCACTGGGCTTGGCCAGTTCCAGCGTTCCGCGGGCGAGTTCGTCCAACAGGTCAGGGTCGATGCTCTCAGGCCGCAGGAGCACGACCTTGTCCTCCAGCCTGACCCGCTCGGCATGGATGTCCGCATAGCGCCCGGCGAGTTCGGCGGCCCTGGCAGCGCGTTCTTCCTTGTGCGGAAAGCCGCGCGGGCCCATCCACGCGTGCCAGGCAAAATAGCCGAGCAGCGCGCAGCACACACAGGTGACGATGAAGTCGAAACGGCGCATGGGGGACTCCGGATTCTGACCGCAGGTTTCGACCGGTTGGGTTAAGAAAAGGTTCAGAGAGGCGGCTCCCAGTTTCCGCTGTGGCAGCGGAAGCGGACAGAGCTTTCGCTTGACCTTTGGGCCGATGATGACGATGTAACTCGTGGAGTTACCATTATGTTGTCCAGCAGCCGATTCATCGTCGCCGTCCATGCCATGAGCGTCCTCGCGCGCTTTCAGGGCAAGGGGCCGGTGTGTTCGGCGCTGGTGGCGCAGAGCGTGCACACCAATCCGGTGGTGATTCGCCGGCTGATGACGGAACTGGAGCGGGCGGGACTCGTCAAATCGGTGGCGGGGCGCTCAGGCGGTTTCGCGCTGAACCGCGACCCCGGCCGCATCACGCTGGCGGATGTCTACTTCGCCGTGGAGGACGAGAACGTTTTCCGCATGCACAAGACCGACCCGCGCTCGCCATGCCCGGTGGCGGCCCAGTTGGGGCAGGTTCTCTCCGCGCCGCTCAAGGCGGCGGAATGCGCGCTTCACTCCTCCCTCGCAAAGACGTCGATCCGCGACGTCGCGACTGCCATCGTCTGATGTTCCCGCGTGGCTGACGCCCTGGCAAAGGCGAAAGCCTCACCGCTTCTCTCGCTGCTGGCGCTGGGCAATTTCGTGGTCGGCATGGGCGTGTTCGTGGTCGTTGGCATCATGTCACCCATCGCCGAGGGGCTGGCGGTCAGCAAGTCGGACGCGAGCCTCGTGCTGACGAGCTATGCCATCGCCTATGCGCTGCTCTCGCCCATCGGGGCAGCCCTCACCGGAAGCCTGCCGCGGCGGACCGTGCTGGCGGCGGCGCTGGGCCTGTTCTGCGTGGGCTCTCTGCTCTCCGCGATCTCCACGTCGCTTCTCACGCTCACCGCCTCGCGCCTGCTGGTGGCCTTCGGGGCGGCACTCTACACGCCGCTGTCGGCGGGCGTCGCGGTTGCGGTCACATCAACCGAGAACCGCGGCTGGGCGCTGGCCAAGGTGTTCGGCGGCATGACCATGGCGCAGGTGGCGGGCGTGCCGCTGGGTGCGTGGTTGGCCTACCGCTTCGGCTGGCAGGCGCCGTTCTTCCTCTCCGCCGCGCTGGCCGCGATCTGCACGCTGGTGCTGATCAAGGCCATTCCGCCCAGCCTGCAGTTTCCGGCCGGCAATGTGCGGGCGACCTTCAGGGCGCTGGGGGATTTCAGGCTGATGGTCTCCGTCACCTTCACCGCGACGCTGATGGCGGCGATCTACATTGTCTTCACCTATTTCGCGCCGTTGATCGAGATGTCGGCGGGCAGCAACCCAGAGGCGCGCACACTCTATCTCGTCCTCTTCGGGCTGGGCGCCATGTGCGGCAACTATGTCGGCGGCTACCTCAGCGACCGCATCGGGCCGCTGCGCACCCTGATGATGGTGTGCGCGGCGCATATCGTGCTGCTGCCGCTGTTCTCCATCATGCCATGGCACCCGCTGATCCTGGCCCTGCTCGTCGTCGTGTGGAGCAGCGTCGCGTGGAGCTTCATGCCGCCGCAACAGTCACGCCTTGCCGCGATCGCACCTTCGGGCGTGGCGCTGGCGTTGGCCCTCAACGCGGCCATGATCTATGCGGGAATTGCGGTGGGCTCGACGATTGCCGCCATGGTGCTTTCGCGGTTCGGGCTCGAGGGGCTTGGCATCTCAGCCGGGGTCATGGCAGCCGCGGCAGTCGCCCACCTCGTCTGGTCGGAGCGCGTCGCGCGGCCCCGGGCTCCCACAAACAAAACCTAGGCTTCCTCATTGGTGATTGCGCCGTGATGGCGCCGTGATGGCGTGGAGACCGCCATGACGGATGGTCCCTGCCAAGACGGGAGCAAGCAATGGTGGAGCGGAGCACGGACACTCCGGCAGTCTTTGTGGTGACCATCCGCGAGGATCGCGGCGGGAGCGGAGAGCTTCAGGGGTCGGTGACCCCGGTTGCGGCATCGGGCCGCGAAGCGAGCCCGAAGCGCTGGTTCCGTTCACTTGACCAGTTACCCGCCATCCTTCGCGGCCTGCTGTCCCGGCTGAAGGAATAGCCTGCTTGCCCCTTGAACGCCCTTGATCATCCAACCCGTGGAGACCGAACATGGACCGCGCTGAATCCTGGACACCTGAATCGCCCTTCCTCGAAACCATCGACGTGAGGGAAAGCCACAGTGAGGCCGAAGAGGTGGTGATCGGCGAGGTGGCCGCGCCATGGGCCGCCCAGGCCGAAAGCCCCTTCAGCCGTGACAGCGTCAATGCCGAGGGCGAGAACCTCGCTGCGGCCGAGGCGGTCTATGAACTGCTCTCCGAACTCGAGGACGAGGGCTTCACGCCCGCAGTTTATGAAATGGCGGCCGAAGCCGAGCAATCGGTGGTGGCGGAAAGCCCGGCCGGCATGATCAGCCAGGAGGTGGCGGGTGCTGCGCTGCAGCAGCGCTATGAACGCCACTTCGCGATGTTCACCGCCGAAGCCGAGCGCATGCACAATGCGGTGGCCGAGGGCTTTGCCAATTTCGAGCTGAACAACGCCAGCGAGGCCGAACTCGAGGCCATGGTGGCGCGCTTCGTGCCCACCCTCACGACACCGCTGCTGCCGGCGCAGGAACAATTCTTCGGCAAGCTGGTGCGCACCGTGGGCCGGGCCGTTGCGGGTGCCGTGCGCTTCGTGAAGCGCGGCGTGCAGGCCGTGGGCCGCGGCATCGCCACCGTCGGCCGCACGGTGATCATGCCGCTGCTGCGGCGGCTGGGTGCGCTCATCAAGCCGATGATCCGCCGCGTCATCCAGTTCCTGATGGGGCGGCTGCCGCCCGCCGTCAGGCCCATCGCGCAGACGCTGGGGCGCAAGCTGTTCGGCATGAGCTTCGAGGCGGAGGCCGCACCCGCCGCAGGGCCGCTGCTGGCAGCGCCCACGGCAGAGGCGATCCAGATGGAATACAACCTGCTGGTGGCGGAGGCGGTGCTGGCCGCGCCCGCGGGCGAGCAGGAGCACGAGAACTTCCTCAATGC
>CAIYXE010000812.1 GCA_903930095.1 uncultured Hyphomicrobiales bacterium | reverse complement strand
GTCCGCGACAAAGCCGTCAGTTCATACCTCGAAGTGAGCCGAATGCAGATTTAGGAGGCCAGAATGCGCGCCCTTTCAATAGCCGGCACCGGCATGTCCGCCCAGCAGCTCAACGTGGAAGTGATCGCGAACAACATCGCGAACATAAACACCACGGGCTACAAGCGGACCCGCGCCGAATTCACCGACCTGCTTTATCAGATGGAGCGGGTTCAGGGCATTCCGAACCAGACAGGAGAAGGCGTCATTCCGGAGGGCGCTCAGCTTGGCCTCGGCACCAGGCTCGCGGCAATACGCCTGCTCAACATACAGGGGCCGCTGGCCGAAACCGGCAACCGGCTTGACCTGGCCATTAATGGCCCGGGCTGGTTCCAGGTCGCTGGTCCCAACGGTGAAACCCTCTATACAAGGGCAGGAGCCTTCAACACCAATGCCGAGGGCCAGATCGTGACGGCAGATGGATACCCGGTCGAGCCTGCAATAACGGTACCTGCCGGGACCACCGCCATCGAGATAAATCAGACAGGTGAAATCTTTGCCAAGCTTCAGGGTGAGGCCAACATGGTGGCCGTGGGCCAGATCACGCTTGCCAACTTCCCCAATGCTGCTGGTCTCAATGCTCTGGGTGGCAACCTCTTCCAGCCAACGGAAGCATCTGGTGCAGCCGTGACAGGCCTGCCCGGCAGCATTTCCTTCGGCACGGTCCAACAAGGTTATCTCGAAAGCTCGAATGTCGATCCCGTCCGTGAGATCACCGAGTTGATCTCGGCGCAACGGGCCTATGAGATGAACTCAAAGGTAATCCAGGCGGCGGATGACATGGCAGGCGTTGTCAGCAAGGGCATTCGCTAGGTCATGCGCGCGTGTGGACGATTGAGTGCTGTTCTCATTCTGCTGGTCAACTCCGCCTGCTTTGCGCGGGCGGATGCCGGCACAGGAATCAGGCTTCTCCCTGTACCGGCCTCCACGATACCGGCGGGTCAGGTGATCAGTCCGGGTGACCTCACACAGCGCAAATTCCAGACGACTCCCCGGTCGCTGTCCGGCGTGGCCACCGAGAGCAACGAGATCACCGGCAAGGAAGCACGCCGTCGGCTTTTGGCTGGCCGGCCGATTCCACTCTCGGCTCTCGCAAAGCCTCTGGCCGTCAAGCGGGGATCAAAAGTGACCGCGTCGTATGTGGAAGCTGGGTTATCCATCTCCACCCAACTTCTGGCGCTGGAAGATGGCGGTGTCGGCGACATGATTTCACTGCGCAATACCTCAACCGGCATGATCGTCAGTGCCGAGATTCTCTTGGATGGCGGAATTGCGGTGAAAGGTGAATGATACGCTATCTTCTCGCAGCGATCATCTTGCTCTCAACGTCGGCGCACGCGGCGGCAGGATCGCGCATCAAGGACATCACGGACGTGCAGGGTATCCGCGAAAACCAGCTCGTGGGTTATGGCCTTGTCATCGGACTGGCAGGAACAGGCGACACAATGCGAAACTCGCCTTTCACAGAGCAATCCGCGCGTTCAATGCTGCAGCGTCTTGGGGTCGGCGTCCCGCCCGGTTCCATCCGTGCGCAGAATGTGGCGGCTGTGGTCGTCACGGCCAGACTGCCACCCTTCATTTCTCCGGGTGAGCGGATAGACGTCACCGTTTCTTCCCTGGGCGATGCCACATCGCTGATGGGCGGCACCCTCGTCATGACCCCGCTATCCGCGGCCGACGGCAAGGCCTATGCCGTGGCTCAAGGCGCCATCTCGGTCACGGGCGTTGCTGCGGCGGGCCAGGCTGAG
>CAIYXE010000811.1 GCA_903930095.1 uncultured Hyphomicrobiales bacterium | reverse complement strand
CGTCCGCGATCTGGTTCGCAACGAGCCCGGCGTCACCGTCGGCAACAACCCCAACCGCGCCGGCTTCCAGAACTTCGTGATCCGCGGCATCGGCGGCAATCGCGTGCTGCTGATGGTCGACGGCATGCGCACACCCGACTTCCCCGACAGCAACCAGGGCGCCGGCACCTACTCGCGCGAGCAGCCCGACCTCGAAGACATCAAGCGGGTCGAAATCATCCGCGGCCCCGCCTCGGCCCTCTACGGGTCCGACGCGATCGGCGGCGTGGTCGCGTACACGACCAAGGATCCCGGCGACTACCTGCGCGACGGCAAGGATGTCTATGCCAGCGCCAAGGCGGCCTATAGCGGCGCCAACCAGCAGTTTACCGAATCGTTCACCGGCGCCGTACGCTCGGGCAACGTCGAGTTCATGGGCATCTACACGAGGCGCGACGGTCAGGAATACCAGCCGGCGCAGTCGACGGTCAGCCCGAACCCCACGACCTGGTACAACAACAACTTCTTCGCCAAGCTGGTGATCAAGCCGACCGAGGTCGACACGATCCGGCTCACGGGCTCGTACAACCAGAGCGGGCAGAGCACCAACATGCTCAGCGGCGTCGGCACCTTCCCCAGCCTGTTCGCGCGGGTCTATGACGACTGGGGCCAGGACTATACGAACACCTACCGGATAAGCGCCCAGTGGGAGCACAACGCACCGATCGGCTTCGTCGACCGGCTGAGCTTCCTCGCCTATTTCAACTCGGTCTACACCCAGGCCGATACCTATACGCTGCGCGGCGGGGTCACCAGCGTCGTCCCGAGCAATGCCCGCACCTCGCAGTTCTACTACTCGCAGAACGTCACTGGTGCGGAGCTGCAGATGCACACCGATCGCGAGATCGGCGGCCTCGACAACTTCTTCACCTATGGCGCGAGCTTCTCCTGGACGACGACGACCCGGCCACGCAACCGCACGCAGATCACACTGGCGACCGGCGCGACCACGAACTCCGTCGGCGGCGAGCTCTATCCCAACAAAAACTTCCCAGACACCGACACGGTGCAGGCCGGCATCTACGTCCAGGACGAGATCAGCGCGCTGGGCGGCCGCCTGAAGATCACGCCTGCGGTGCGCCTCGACTACTACAGCATGACGCCCAATCCCGATAAGTACTTCTGGAACTCGACAGGCGCTACGCTCAACGCCGTGCCCTCAGCCACCACCTATGTGTCGGCCTCACCCAAACTCGGCCTGCTGTATCACTTCAACGACACCTACTCGGGCTACTTCCAGTACGCGACGGGCTTTCGCGCGCCGCCGTACGACAACGCGAACTTCGGCTTCACCAATGCCGCGTCGTTCTATCAGATCCTGCCCAACGCCAACCTGAAGCCGGAGACGGCCAACTCCTTCGAACTCGGTTTCCGCGGCAAGTACGAGAACGGATCGAGCTGGCAGCTCACCGGCTTCTACAACCTCTACAACAACTTCCTCGAGACCACCGTCGTCGGCATGGTCGGCCCGGTCACGCAGTACCAGTACGTCAACCTGACCAACGTGACGATCTGGGGCATCGAGGCGCGCGGCGAGTACCGCTTCGCGCCCGAATGGGCGGTCGCCGGATGGACCGCCTTCGCGCAGGGTACCGACACACGGACCGGCCTGCCGGTCGACTCGGTGTCGCCGTGGACCACGCAGGCGCGCATCCGCTACGGCTTCGACAAGGGCATCGTGGCGCAGCTCATCGGCACGGTCGCGGCGGCCCATACCCAGGTCAGCAGCCCGACTTACTTCCAGGCGCCGGCCTACTTCAATCTCGATGCCACCGTCGGCTACGTCTTCAACGACCACTTCAAGTTCAATGCCGGCGCGTTCAACATCACCAACGCCAAGTACTGGAACGCCCCGGATACGATCGGCCTTTCGCCGACCAATCCGCAGCTCGACCTCTATGCCCAGCCCGGTCGGTACTTCGGCGTCAACCTCGTGGCCAAATGGTAGTCCCGGCAGCCCTCTCTG
>CAIYXE010000810.1 GCA_903930095.1 uncultured Hyphomicrobiales bacterium | reverse complement strand
GCGAAGGCGCTCAACGCCTTCACCAACCCGTCGACCAACTCCTACAAGCGCCTGGTGCCGGGCTATGAAGCCCCCGTGCTTCTCGCCTACTCCTCGCGCAACCGCTCGGCCTCCTGCCGCATTCCCTACACGGCGAACCCCAAGGCCAAGCGCGTGGAAGTCCGCTTCCCCGATCCGACCGCCAACCCCTACCTCTGCTTCTCGGCGATCATCATGGCGGGCCTCGACGGCATCGTGAACAAGATCCACCCCGGCCCGGCCATGGACAAGAACCTCTACGACCTGCCGCCGGCAGAGCTCGCCAAGGTCCCCACCGTCTGCGGCTCGCTGCAGGAAGCGATCGACTCGCTGATGGCCGACCACGAGTTCCTCCTCAAGGGCGGCGTCTTCTCCAAGGACCAGATCGATGCCTATCTCGAACTGAAGCAGGAAGAGCAGGACCGCTACCGGATGACCCCCCATCCGGTCGAGTACGACATGTACTACAGCTGCTGATCCCCACCCTCGGGACGCGACAGCGAAAGGCCCCGGCAGCAATGCCGGGGCTTTTTTGTCGTCATGGCGTTGGCGCAGTCAAGATTCTGTCATAGAAGTGAAGGAAACAATCTCGAAACTCAACCTCGAGTGGCCTCGATGTCGAAGCAGTCGCACTCTGTGCATTTCCGGATGTTCAAATACTCGGTCTATGCGCTGCTGACCTTCAACATCCTGCTCTTCATGCTCAACGGAACCCCCTATGAGGCATTGGATTCCTTGGGCTGGGTCATCCTCCTCGGAACCTTCGAATATGAAAGCACCTCGCTCGATGAGGTCTACGCCTCGAAGTACGAAAAGTGGGGGCTCTTCGCCTTCCAGAGCCTCGGCTACGGCCTTGCGCTCTTTGCCACCTGGCAATACTTCGCCAATGGCGATTGGGTTGATCTGCTGAATTCTGTCACATGGCTACTGGTTTGCGCCGTGCTCGCCTACGACGTTTATTCGCCGGGTGACTACGAAGGAAGCGAATGGAAGATCCGCAATGCCATAAAGCTGTCCCTCTATGCCGTTCTCGTGGGCGTTGCGGTATGGTGGGGTTATACGGGGATGCAGGACGGCGTGGGGCTCGCCGGACTTCTCGACTTCTACGATGCCGTGCTCTGGATTGCCTGCTTTGCAGTGATCGAACTGAACGTCTTTGACTATGAGCGCCCTGAGGACCCGCTGATCGCCGAGCAGGTATGAACCGTCCAGGCGCCCTCCCGCTTGCACAGCGCCCTGGCCGCGACTAGACCCTGCTCTCCATGGCCACCGCCCAAGCGATTCACCCCCGCACGCACGCCGCCGACTTCCGGCTGGGCGTGCTGCTGGTGGCGGGTGCGGCCATCGCCTGGAGCTTCGGCGGCACCATCGCGCGCTTCATCAACGAGCCAGACGCCTGGACGGTCGTGTTCTGGCGGTCGCTGTTCGCGGCCTCCTTCCTCCTGCTCTTCATGCTATGGCGGGAAGGTCCTCAGGCAACGGTGAGGATGTTCCGCGCCATGGGCTGGCCGGGGCTGGGCGTGGCCTGCTGCTTCGGCATTGCCTCATCCTCCTTCGTTGTGGCGCTGCAGCACACCACGGTGGCCAACATCCTGCTCATCCAGGCGGCGGCCCCCTTGTTCGCGGCACTGCTTGCCTGGGCGGTCTTCCGAGAGCGCGTGAACCTCGCCACATGGATCGCCATCGCGGCGGTGATCGGCGGCGTCTCCATCATGGTCTCGGCCTCCTTCTCGGGCCAGGTCTCGCCGGTTGGCGACGGGCTGGCGCTTCTCATCACCGTGCTGTTTTCGGCGGCGATCGTCATCACCCGGCACCACCCGGAGGTGCGGATGACGCCCGCCGTCTGCCTCGGCACGGCCATGGCCTGTATTGCGGCCTTTTTCCTCTCGGGCGGGCTTGCCGTCGCCGCACCCGACCTGTTCTGGCTGGTGATGTTCGGCGCGGTGAACCTCGGCGCCGGGCTTGCAATGTTCGTGACCGGCGCGCGGCTGGTTCCCGCCGCCCTCGCCGCCCTGGTGAGCACGCTGGAACCGGTCCTGGGACCCGTCTGGGTCTGGCTCATCCACGGCGAGGTGCCGATGCCGCGCACCATCATCGGCGGCGCGATCGTGTTCGTGGCGCTGCTGATCCACATCCTCAATGACTGGCGGCGGCAGCGCGAGCGCAGGCGCTCCACCCCCCGGGCCTGAGGCGATTTCGGGGTTTCCAAAGCACGGGCCCTCTGCCACTCTGAAGCGTCAAACCGGAGGCATCTCATGGAATTCGTCCACTTCCTGTCGAGCCACATGCTGGACCCTGCCATGGGCGGCAAGCGCCTTTACCGGAACGTCGTGGCACAGGCCGTCCATGCAGAGGCGGTGGGTTATCGCGGTGTCGCGATCCCGGAACATCACCTGCTCAACATCCTGCTGATCCCCTCGCCCTTGCAGATGGCAGTGAAGATCGCCGCCCACACCCAGCACATCAGGCTCGTCACCTCGGTGTGCCAGCTGCCGATCCGCGACATGCGGATCTTCGCGGGCGAAGTCGTGCAGGCCCAGGCGCTGTGCGACGGGCGGCTGATGCTGGGCGTGGGCAAGGGCGCCTTCGGCTTCGAGACGGCGCGCTTCGGCGTTCCCATCGAGGACACCAAACCCCGGTTCGAGGAGGACCTGAAGCTCCTTGAAGCGCTCCTCACCCAGGAAGAAGTCTCCTGGAACAGCCCGCGCTACAGTTTCGAGCCGCTCACCATCATGCCGCGTCCGGAGGATCCCATCCCGCTGATGGCCGCGGTGATGAACCCCGCCGGCATCGAGGCCGCCGCCAAGGCCGGCTATCACGTGCAGACAACGCCGCTCGGCGGCAGCCACCAGCAGCTCATCGACCAGGTCAACGCCTTCACCCGTGGCAAGGCCGCGGCCGGCCGCCCGCTCGACACGCAGCTGTCGCTCCAGCGCGGCATGTTCCTGGTGTCCAGCGAGGCCGAGCGCCGCCACATCGCCGAGCTTGCCTGGACCTATTACCGGAGCTTCGACAATGTCTTCGGCGGGCCCGGCATCGTCGACAGGGGCATCATCCGCCCGCTGCCGCGCGCCCAGACGGTGGACGAGCTCGCCGCCAATCTTCTGCTCTGCGGCAGGGACGAGATGATCGAGCGGCTGTCGGTCTATGCCGAGCTCGGCATCCACGAGGTGCTCACCACCTCCAATTACGGCCAGGACGAGCAGATGACGCGCGACATGATGAGCCGTTTCGCCGAAGACGTGATGCCGCATTTCCGCCAGCGCAGGAAAGCGGCCTGAGTTATCAGCAGTAGAAAGGACGCACATGCCCATCATCCGGGTCGAAATGTTCAAGGGCCGCACGCCCGAGCAGAAGAAGGCAATCGCGCGTGAGCTGGTGGATGGCTTCATCCGCGGCGCAGGCGGCGGCAATCCGGCTTCCTTCAACGTGGTGTTCGTCGATGTCGAGAAGCATGACTGGGCCGTGGGCCACGACATGATGAGCGAGAAGTATCCGGACAAGCCATGATGCCCGATCCGGTCAGATCCGCCTTTTCGGTCGAGGGCGAGGGCGAACCCCTCTTCCTCATCCACGGCATCGGCGCCTCGCGTGCCTCCTTCGCGGGGCTGATCCCGCTGCTCAGGTCCCAATACCGCTGCATCTCCTACGATCTCCGCGGCCATGGCGCATCGCCCGTGCCGAAACCGCCCTACACGCTGGACGATCTGGTGGAAGACCTGGAAGCACTGCGCAAGGAACTCGGCATCGAAAGGGCACACGTCGCGGGGCACTCGCTGGGCGGCATGATCGGCCCCGCCTATGCGCGGAAATATCCCCAGCACGTGCTCACCCTGGGCCTCTGGTCCACCGCCGCCTTCCGCACCGGGGACGACAGCGCCAAGGTCAGGGGCGTGGTTGCCGCCATGCGCAGCAAGGGCATTCCGCAGGTACTGGAGACACTGAGGGACCGCTGGTTCACGCCCGAATTCGCCGAGCGCCGCCCGGACGTCATCACCCGCCGCATGCAGCAGGTGATCGACACTGACCCGGAGGTCTTCCTCTCGGTTTTCGACATCTATGCCGAAACCGAGATGTCCCCCTGGCTGCACGAGGTGAAGCACCCCTGCCTCGTGCTGACGGGCGAGAACGACGGCGGCTGCAACCCCCGCCTCAACCGCCAGATCGCGGCCGCACTTCCCGATGCGGAACTGGTGATTCTCCCTGTCCTCCGCCACGCCATCCTTCTCGAGGCAGCCGGGCAGGTGGCGCCGCCGGTTCTGGATTTTCTGCAACGTCACCGCTCATCCTGAACTGGCGGAGCACGCGCAGGATCGTCAGCGACACGCGTTATGTCAACTTCCAGATGGCAAAGGTCGCTGTCCCGGCACACAGGTCCCAGCACATACCAAGGAAGGACTGGCACTGACGAAAGCAAGGGACAATATCCTGTGTCAGCAACGTGCAGACATCACGGCTTTGACGGACCGGTGATGCCATTTGCCAAGGCGCAGTCTTGCCAAAGCTGCAAGTTTGCGCAAACCTCAAACTGAACAAACCGGTCATCCGGTAGATGTCAGATTTAGGGAAATTGCATGCTTTGGAATTCGGATGGCCGTTGATGGCTCCACACCGGCACATGTTGGGAGCGATGCTGCCGGACGTCCTCAGGTTTCGAAAAATCGTTGGAAAGAGATTGCGGCTGCAGGCGGCAGGATTGCTGGCGTTGCGAAGTTCACTCACCGCCAGACGGGAAAGGATATCGCGATCGATCTCTGCTTTTCCCGTCCCGATAACGTTCGGGAGCGAGACAAGAGCCTGGCAAAGATCAAGATGTCGCCGTCAGTGGTGGAGTGCAAGCTCTGGCACGGCGTGCCCGGCGTTGAGGTGGGGCGGCTCCTCGCCACGTTTACATTCGTCATTCCCTATCTTAAACAAGCCGAACTGAATGGTGGCTTTGAAATCTCTCTGGGTGATGTGGGCCTCGAGAGGACGTTGAGCTTTTCCGCATCCACCCCTGACTTTCTGGTCCCGGACCCCGACTTCATCAGAGCAAGAGCCTATGTGAATGAGCGCAGGCTGTTTGAAACCGCACCGCCCTGGGAGCAGCGGGCGGATATGCTGTACTGGAGGGGAACGGACACGGGTGTGAACCGCTATTTCAACATTGAGGATGCCCCGCGGGTTGTGATCTGCCGGCTGGGCAGGCAACACCCCCATCTCGTCAACGCTGCCATCACTGCAATTCAGGGAAAAGTTGCCGCCCGCCATGACCACTACCGCAGGAACAGCTATCTGGGTCCGAGGGAGGATCAACTCGAGATCCTGAAGTATCGCTATCAGATCGATATCGATGGCAATGCAAGTGCCTGGTCAGGCCTGTTCCTGAAGTTGATGAGCGGCTCGCCGGTCCTCAAGGTCAATTCGGAGCTCAACTGGCGGCAGTGGTACTACAATGACCTGATACCGTGGACACACTACGTACCCGTGCTTGCCGATCAGTCTGATCTTGTGGAGAAGCTGCAATACTTGCGGGCAAGGCCGGCACACGCAAAGCGCATTGGTGAGGCTGGGCGGGCTTTTGCTCTTGCACGCACCTTGCGCTCCGAAATCCCTCAAGCGGTTCAAACCATGGCGAGCCT
>CAIYXE010000809.1 GCA_903930095.1 uncultured Hyphomicrobiales bacterium | reverse complement strand
GGATGTATTGCGTTGTCATCACCTCCGCCATGGATGCTCTCGTCATGCGAGCGATGTAACCCATGCCGTAGATGGCTGGGGTGATGACAGGCAGTGTGAAATTGTAGAATGTAATTCCGTCTGACGTCGCAGTGGCCGCCGACCCGTTGAGCCATCCCAGCCAGGTCGCAAAGACCACGGCGAACAGGACTCCTGATATATATTCAGGCGTTGCTGTCGTGGTGATTGACAGAACCGACAGACAACGGTCCATACGCGAACCCTCACGCATGCCGGCGAGCACGCCCACCACCAGAGCCGCGGGCACCATCACAACCAGCACCCAGAACATCAGAATGCCCGTAGCGCGCAGCGACGGCAGCAGCTTGTCGATAACCTTGACCTTGAACTTGGTGGAACAGCCGAAGTCGCCTTGGAGGATGCCGGAGTAGACAGGTACGGTTTGCTCGGCACAGAAGTTGAATCGCGCCTGAGCCTCACCCGTTTCGGGGTCGATGTTCGGCTGCTTGGGAATCACCCCGAGCCAGGCACCATAGCGCTCAAGAAAAGGTCGACGATAGCCGTTACGTTCCAGCCATTTCTCGATATCGACATCCGAGGCGCGCGTTTCTGTCTGGGTGATCGACAACTTGCGCAGATTAGGCTCAAGGTTCACCAGGTAGAATACGGCGAGTGTCAGGCAGAGGACGGTCAACAAGACGCCTGTCGTCCGCCGGACAACAAAACCGAGCAGCCCGCCCACGTGTCACCGCCCACCACAGATCATATCCGCCAGCTTTCTGAAGGACAGTTCCCTCTCCATTCCCCACACATAGTCGGCGATCTCCTGCGCTCTGGCAGTACAGCCTGCACTTTCCATGAGAAGGTGGAACTTCGCCACGATCTCCTCGTCGGAAAACGCGTTCTCAGCACTGCCGCGGGCTACAGCAGGACGCGATTCCAACGTCACACCATCCCGAAGCTTGATCGAAGCAGAAGCCCAGCGCTCAGATGGAAACAGGCGCGAGAACTCGGGATCATCAATAACCTCTATGCGCTTCGCAACCGACAGGATCGCACTGTCAGCAAGCGCAGTTGTTCCGATCTCATCTGGCCCCACTTCCCCCTTGACCAATAGCGCCGCCACCGGGAATGGCAGGCTGTACTGGGCAACCTCCGTCGTGGGCGGATTCCAGATTTTCAGCCTGCTGGCCTCGTGGAAGGTCCGGAGGCGAATAGATGAGATGTCGGGGGAGTCAAATCTGTGTTCCCGTTTCAGCTGCATGACGGCTTCCATGGCCGGCTGAGCCCAGCGGCAGACGGGATAAGCCTTGATGTATTGCTCGGAAAGCCGCCAACGGGAGCCCAGATCGCTCCACAGCGGCTCAACAACAGGGTCCTCCGCGGTGATTGCCGGTGCTCCGGTGAAACCGGCCTTGGCGAGGTAGGCGGAGGAAACGCCAACCATCGCGCCCCAGCCTGAGCCATCCTTGAGCATGGTCGGATGATCGATGCAGCGCATCATCTGGCTTCTCGGGCCATTGTATTCGGCGATACCCAGCGCCTCGCGCAGCATTGAGCCATCGAGGCCAAGCAATCGTGCGCCGGCGGCAACGATGCCCAGTCCCACCCAGGCGCCGGACGTGTGATAGTCCGGTGCGGTCTGGTGAAGCGCAATTCCGGCCCTGATCGCAACTTCGTAACCGGCAATCAGGCTTGCCAGTCCATCCGCACCACTGATGTCGTCATGAACATCCGCGAAGGCCATGAGTCCCGAGAGTACACCGCATCCCGCATGGCCCTTGGTGAGCGGGTGGCCGTCATGGGCATCAAAACTGTCAATCGTTGAGGCGTTGACAAACGCAGCACCCGCCGGGCTCGTTCGTCCATCAGCAAAGAACAGCCGAGCTCCGGTAGGCGAGGTGCCAAACAGCAGTGGGGCCG
>CAIYXE010000808.1 GCA_903930095.1 uncultured Hyphomicrobiales bacterium | reverse complement strand
GTGGCAGCGGTTTCCTCGACCGAACGCCTGGTCACATCGATCATCGGCCAGTCATTGCTGGAGCACAGGGTCTTCATCACCATGAGTTCGTCCGTGATGAGCCGCGGATCCACGTAATCGGTTGATCGGCTCTCCTTCAGCGATAGAAGCCGGTGCCGCCTGATCTGTGCGATTCTCTCGGCGCTCGCGATCAGTCCTACCACAAGAGGACCATGTGTCTCCGTGAGCTGGCGGGGTACGGGGATGCCGGGGATGATCGGAATGTTGGCCGTTTTGATTCCCCGCTGGGCGAGGTAGATCGACGTCGGCGTCTTGGAAGTGCGGCTGACGCCGAGCAGGATCACATCCGACTTTCCAATGTCGTCGAGACCTTGGCCATCGTCATGCGCCATGGTGAAGTTCAAGGCATCGATACGGCGGAAATAGTCTGAGTTCAGTGCATGTTGTCCGCCGACCTGCGGCCGGGAGGTGGCGTTGAGATATTGCGAGAGGGTTGAGATGATCGGATCAAGGATCGACAGGCAGGGTACGCCCATGGCTTCGCATTGCTGTTCAAGATGTCTGCGGATATCGGGATTGATCAGCGTGAACAGCACGATGCCAGGTTGAGCCTCAATCTCACGCAGGGCCCGATTGAGCTGCGAGGGGGTACGTACCAGGGCATAGATATGCGCGATCGGCCTGAAGTCGGCATATTGAGCGGCTGCCGCCTTTGCAACGGTGTTCAGCGTCTCTCCGGTGGCGTCGGAGACAAGATGGAGATGAAAGAAACGTTGTGTACCGGACTGAGGCATGGCTGTTGATGAAATGTGGACCCTTTGGATATCCGGCCGTTGGCTCCCGACTCATCCCGGCTTGTCGGGCACACCGTCCACAGTCTGACCGTCACAGGGAAGTGCCAGGCCGATCTGTGGACAATTCCCGCCCTGAATGCTCGGGGGAAGAGGATTTGAACCGTGTTTAGAGCATTAACGATCTGTTAACACGTCTTAATTTTTAGTTACCGCGCGGAAGGACAGGAATTCGCATCAAGGAAGCTCTTGACCTGTGGACGATCATTGGATTGGGTTGTATCCCGCTTCCCACGGTCCAAACAAAAGATACAAGAAGAGTCAGAATGATAGATATGAGGAAGGACGTTCAGGCCTCCCGCAGCGCTTTGCTGGATGTCTTGATGCGCCAGCCGGCAGAACGCAGGCCCATTTGGCTCATGCGCCAGGCAGGGCGTTATCTTCCCGAGTATCGTGCCGTCCGGGAGAAGGCGGGGTCTTTCCTTGATCTCTGCTACAACCCGGAACTTGCGGCGGAAGTGACGGTGCAGCCACTCCGGCGTTATGATCTGGACGCGGCAATATTGTTTTCCGACATTCTCGTGGTGCCGCATGCGATGGGGCTCCCGCTCAAGTTCGAGGAAGGGGAAGGACCGGTCCTGCAGACGGTGAGAAGCTCTGAAGAGGTGGCGGCGCTCAAGCCTGTTGCACAATCTTTCGAGGTGAAACAGGTTTGCCAAACGGTAACCCTTACCCGGTCGTTGCTCAGTCCCGGCAAGGCTCTGATAGGGTTCTGCGGCGCGCCGTGGACAGTGGCGAGCTATATGATCGCGGGTGGCAGTTCTGACAGGGTGGTGGCGAAGGTCGCCGCTTACCAGAGACAGCCTTGGTTCTGTGAGCTGATTGCCCGTCTCGTCGTAGAATCAGTGGATTACCTTTGTGCGCAGGCCGACGCTGGCGCCCAGGCGCTACAGATTTTCGACTCTTGGGCGGGTGACCTCGTGGGCTCTGAGTTGGAGGATTTCGTCCTCAAGCCCATCGCTGAGATCATCTCCGGGGTTCGCAAGCGCCATCCGGGTTTGCCTGTGAT
>CAIYXE010000807.1 GCA_903930095.1 uncultured Hyphomicrobiales bacterium | reverse complement strand
TCGGCGGTGAGTTGATAGTTGACGTAGCCCGCGACGCCGAGTTGCCAGTCATTGCTCACCCAACGCGAGGCACCCCTGTCGATGTGGGAGTCGATGCCGCTATGGTAGTCTGTGGAGTGGTTTTCCCAGTTGTAGGTCAGGCCGCCGAGGGCCGACAACTCCCAGCCTGTATTCGGGTCGAGATAGGTATAGGCTACCCCCCAATCGAGCGCCGCGTGCCCCAGTCCGAGATTTGCGAGCCAGAACGCCGCGCCGTCCTCATCTGCCGCAGCCGGCGCAGGTAGCGCCAAGGCCAAAACGACGGCTAGAAAGAGCGAGTTACGAGGGGAGGCAGGTGACATGCGGCTTGGAATTGTCCCGGCGAAACTGAAAGCATGTCACTCTACGAAGTGTTGAAATGAATAACAATACGGTGGATATACCCGTGAGCTATGCCTAGGAGAACAATTTCAATCGCTTATAACAATCGCACAGTTGTCAGTTTTATCCCGTAGGGCGCGCCAACCTCCTGCAATCCCCGAACAAGACATGGAAAACCGGATTCGCTTTGAAGTCCGGGTCTGTGGTGGCGTTCACGTCTGGGGTGTGCGGGTCTTGTAGGTGGCGTCGATCACCCAGCTGGGCAATGGTTGGCTCTCGCTTTCTGGGATCATCACTTCGATATAGGCGGCTGCATCGGCACTGTTGACCACGGCAAGGGCGTCCTCGAGTTCACCGATGGTGGACACGCGCCGGGCGATCCAGCCCTTGCAGCCCATGGCCTCGGGCAGGAGATGATACTGCACCGGAGCGATATCATCATAGGCATGGCCGCGCTCGCTCACCACGTCTTCGATGCCGTAGATGCCGTTGTTGAGAACGAAGATGATTGGCTTTATGCCGTAGCGGCCCATGACGCCGATCTCGTTCATCGTCAACTGATGCGAACCATCGCCGGTCACCAGTATGGTGCGACCCGCGCCATTCGCCATGGCCACGCCGAGTGTCGCTGGTGTTGCCCAGCCGATTGAACCCCAGAGTGTCTGGCTTTCGCAGCTGACGCCGTCGGGAAGCAGCATCCCGCCAAGATGCAACATGCAGGTTCCGGTCTCGATCACCAGGACGTCGCCCCGCTTCAACAGGCGCTGAAGGCGAGGGTAGAAGGTCGACGAGCTCAGCGGATCGGCCTTGTCACCGGATGTCGGCAGCATGGTCGGTTGGACAGCGCTGCCTCGGCCGCCGAACACCGGCGCCTGGGAGATGAGGCCGTCCAACATGTCATCAAGCGTCACCTGCGAGAAGATCGTGGTGCCGATCTGGACCCAACTGTCGTGGATGGACACGAGGCGGTCAGCCGGGAGGGCATCGCTCCAGCTGGCCGTATTCGCATCGACGAGCACGATTCCGCCAAGATCGAGGATGAGGTCTGCCCCTTCCAAGAGGCCCTTCACCTGGGGCGGAACGCTGCTCACACCGTTGTAGACGCCGAGGAAGTTTTCTTTCCCCTCGCTCATCAGGCCCTTGTCCATCGGCGTCGTGGCGAAGGGAATGTTCGAAGTTTCGAGGAATGCGGCCAGCTTGGCCTGCAAGCCATAGCGGGCAAGGATGGCGCTGGGCAGCACCACCGGAGTCTTTGCCGCCTTCAATCTTGCGACCACGGCCGCCAGGGCGGCCGCGAGTTCACCGGGGGCGCTGGATTGGCGCTTGATGCGGCCGAGCTGCTGGCCCCCCACCGGCGTGCCAATCACCGGCATGCGGGCAAGATCCATCGGGATCACGATATAGGCCGGCGCACTCTGGCGCAGCGCTTCACGGATGACGCGTTCCAGCTCGTCGATCGCATTGTCCGGCGTGAGCCTGGCGCTGACGCAGCAAGCTGCGGCCGAGAGCGCTTCAAAATTGCCGTAGACGCCGTCACCCAGCGAGTGGTGGGTGATGAGATGCTGGTGGGTGATGCGACGGCTTGGTGCTCCCACCAGGTGAAATATCGGCAGGCGGTGCGCCTTGCTGCCCATCACGCCGTTCAGCGCGCTGAGTTCTCCCACGCCGTAAGTGGTGGTGAGGATTGCGGCGCCGTTGCGCCGTGCGTAACCATCGGCGGCATAGGCGGCGTTGAGCTCGTTGGCGCAGCCGATCCACTCCAGCGTCGGGCAGGCCTCCACCGCATCATCGATTGGGAAGGCATAATCGCCCGGGACGCCGAAAACCCTGTCAATGCCAAGTTCCGACAGACGCTTGACGACATATTCCACAACGGTTTGTGCGGCCATGTTCTCTTCCTCGGTTCGTTGCAACGTGCATGAATGCGGAGACGGGGCATGGATACTGAGTGTTGATTGCATTTTCAATTGCCTGATTGAAGCAGTGGTTCAAGCCCGACACGCGGCGCGGCGGGTCGCGTTTTGGTGGGGTGGGCCCATGCAGGAGCGCACGCGAAATCAGATCGATATCTGAATGCGTCAATGATCTGTCTTGTCTCGCACGCCGTGTAACTCCTCCCGAAGAATGGATAGCGCTTCCGCATCGGGGGAAACGCCGCTGGCGCTCGCATTTGCAGGATAAGCAGTTTTGCTGTCTTGAAAGCGCACGCAATAAGTGCAAGTTGCGGTTTCTGAGAGACAGTTTTGCCAT
>CAIYXE010000806.1 GCA_903930095.1 uncultured Hyphomicrobiales bacterium | reverse complement strand
GAGAAGGGCTTGCTCATCGTCCACACCGGCAAGGGCAAGGGCAAGTCCACGGCGGCCTTCGGCATGGTGTTCCGCTGTGTGGGCCATGGCATGAAATCCGGCGTCATCCAGTTCGTGAAGGGCGCCTGGGGCACGGGCGAGCGCACGGTGCTGGAGAAGTTCCCCGAACTCGTCACCATCAAGGCCATGGGCGAGGGCTTCACCTGGGAAACACAGGACCGCGAGCGCGACATCGCCCACTCCCGCGCCGCATGGGAAGAGGCGAAGAAGATGATCGCCGACCCGGACTACAAGATGGTGCTGCTCGACGAACTCAACATCGTGCTGCGCTATGATTACCTGCCACTGTCGGAAGTGCTGGAGGTGCTGAAGAACAAGCCCGCCGACAAGCACGTGATCGTAACGGGCCGCAACGCCAAGGACGAGCTGATCGAAATCGCCGACCTCGTGACCGAGATGGAACAGGTGAAGCACCCCTTCCGCTCAGGTGTTAAGGCGCAGGCGGGGATCGAGTTTTAGGAATCCTGCCGCCTGAAAGAGCCCTCATCCGGCCTGTCGGCCACTTTCTCCCATCCTGCGGACGGGAGAAGGGGATAAACATTTGACAGCTTTCCCTTCTCCCGTCGCACCGCGATGGGAGAAGGTGCCCGAAGGGCGGATGAGGGCCTCTCTCCGCAAGTCCGGCCGCTCGAAACCCACCCGACGGGAGAAGGGGAAAGGATGCCGCAAACAGGCTTGTGGCCACCTCACCCCCGGTCTAGAACCTTGCTTCGCAGCGTCCCCAGAGACGGGACTGAGAGCAAATTTCCGGTGCGGCCGACCCAACAGCGGGGCCAAGACGGAAGCTGTCTTCCGGAACCGGGCCTCGCCCGGGGGGCGCGTGATGCATGGAAGGCAGGATGATGGCGGAAAAACTGGGTGTGATGCTGTGCGGCCACGGTAGCCGCGACAAGGATGCGGTGCGCGAATTCGCCGTGCTCTCCGAACACCTGAAACAGCGCCTGCCGCAATATCCGGTCGAGTACGGCTATCTTGAATTCGCCACCCCCATCATCCGCACCGGGCTCGACAGCCTGAAGGCGCAAGGCGTCACCCGCGTGCTGGCCGTGCCGGGCATGCTGTTTGCCGCGGGCCACGCCAAGAACGACATTCCGTCCGTGCTCAACACCTATTCCGCCGCCAATGACCTGAAGATCGACTATGGCAAGGAACTGGGCATCGACCCCAAGATGATGCGCGCGGCGGCAGACCGCGTGCAGGAGGCGCTCGACAAGGCGGGAGACCGCATCCCGAAGCATGATACGCTGCTCGTCGTCGTGGGGCGCGGTGCGTCAGACCCTGATGCCAACTCCAATGTCTCGAAGGTCACGCGCCTGCTGTGGGAGGGCTTCGGCTTCGGCTGGGCGGAGACGGCCTATTCCGGCGTCACCTTCCCGCTCGTCGAACCCGCGCTCGAGCACACGGCACGGCTCGGCTACAAGCGCGTCGTGGTCTTCCCCTATTTCCTGTTCACCGGAATTCTGGTGGACCGCATCTATGCCGCAACGGACGCGGTGGCCACGCGCCATCCGGACATCGAGTTCATCAAGGCGCCCTACCTTAACGATCACCCGCAGGTGATCGCCACCTTCCAGGAGCGGATCGAGCAGATCCTCACCGGCGACATCGCCATGAACTGCCAGATGTGCAAGTACCGCACGCAGGTGCTGGGCTTCGAGGCGGAAGTGGGCGCTGTGCAGGAAAGCCACCACCACCATGTGGAAGGCATCGGTACGGCTGAAGACTGCGAATATTGCGATGGCGTCTGCAACTCCATGTGCAAGACCATGCCGAAGAAGAAAAAGAAGGACGCCGTACTCGCCATCGACCCGGAGAAGATCCTCTCCGGCCCCGCGCACCACCACCATCATGGTGACGAGCACGGACATGATCATGATCACGACCATGATCACGGGCACACCCATGCGATCTACCCCCATGCGGATCATCCGCTGGGCCCCCGGAGCATGCTGAAGAAGTGACGCCCTACCTGCGCGACCCCGCCGCCATCTACCGGCGCTCCTTCGAGATCATCCGTGCGGAAACAGATTTCTCGCGGCTGCCGCCGGATGCGGAACCCGTCGCCACGCGCATCATCCACGCCTGCGGCATGCCGGAGATCGCGGCGGACCTGCGCATCTCAGAGGACTTCGTGACCGTGGCCACGGCGGCTCTCACCGCGGGCAAGCCCGTGCTGGTCGATGCCGAAATGGTCCGCCACGGCATCATCGACAAGCAGATCACTGTCCTCTGTACACTGAACGATCCGCGCGCACGCGAGATCGGCGTCGCCACCGGCACCACCCGCTCCGCCGCCGCCGTGGAGCTATGGAGGGATCAACTTGATGGCGCGGTGGTGGTGATCGGCAATGCGCCCACTGCCCTCTTCGCCCTGCTTGAGTTGATCGACAAGTGCGCGCCGAAGCCCGCCGCCATTGTGGCGTTCCCCGTCGGATTCGTGGGTGCGGCGGAATCGAAGGACGAGCTTCACGCCAACCCGCGCGGCATTCCTTATGCCACACTGCTTGGCCGCAAGGGCGGCTCCGCCATGGCCGCCGCCGCCGTGAATGCCATGACGCGCGGTGCGGCATGAGCAAGTGGCTCACCATCACCGGCATGGGCGAGGATGGCTGGGAGGGTCTGTCGCCCAAGGCCCGCCACGCCATTGAGACGGCTGAGGTCATCGTCGGCTCGTCCCGGCTGCTCGCCTTCCTGCCATCGACAAAGGCCGAAATCCACGAATGGCCCCAGCCCTTCTCAGCAGTCGTCGACCGCATCCGCCCGCTGCGTGGCCGCCGCACCGTGATCCTCGCCACGGGTGACCCGCTGAATTACGGCGTGGCGCGCAAGCTGATGGAGTTCATCCCCTTCGCGGAGATGGAGATCATCCCCCACCTTTCCGCCTTCTCGCTCGCCGCATCCCGTGTGGGCTGGTCGCTCCCCGATTGCGACACGCTCACGCTGCATGGCCGCGATGCTGCTCATATCGAGCCCTTCATCCAGCCCGGTGTGCGTCTCATCGTGCTGACGGCCGATGCCTCGACAATCACGGAGGTCGCCCGCCGCCTCACCGCGCGCGGCTTCGGCAGATCCGAGATCACGGTGCTTGAGAACATGGGCGGCACGCGTGAACGGCAATCGTCCTTCATTGCCGAGACCCCTCCGGCAACGGATCACTCCGACCTCAATACCTTGGCCATCCACTGCATCGCCTCTCCCGGTGCGAGGATTTTCTCGCGCCTTGCAGGCCTCCCCGATGATGCCTTCGTGCATGACGGCCAGATCACCAAGCGCGAGG
>CAIYXE010000805.1 GCA_903930095.1 uncultured Hyphomicrobiales bacterium | reverse complement strand
TCGTTACGATTGTTTGAATAATCGCGGCTGATCGCCGGTCCCCGCTGCCGGGTGGCCCAGTGCGGGTCGGCAAGAAGTGCGGCACCCTCGGCCTCGGCCAGATGGCGCCCGCGGATGAGATCCGCCATGCGCTCTGCCAGCACCAGGGTGGGTGCGTTGAGATCACCCGCCGTCGCTTGCGGCATCAGCGAGGAGTCCACCACGCGCAGGCCATCGACGCCGCGCACGCGGCCGTTGGGATCGGTGACGGCATCATCGTCGGTGCCCATCCGGCAAGTGCCACAGGGATGGTAGGCACTCTCCACCTTGCGCTTGAGGAAGGAATCGAGATCAGCATCGTCCTGCGCCTCAGCGCCTGGCGCCAATTCCATGCCGCGATAGGGCGCAAAGGGGGTTTGCGCAAAGATCTCGCGCGTCAGCCGCATGCAGGCGCGGAACTCCAGCCAATCATCGGGGTGCGACATGTAATTGAAGCGCACGCGCGGCAGGCTCTCGGGCGTGGCATCACGCAACCGCACCCAACCGCGGCTTTTGGAGCGCTTGGTGCCCACATGCACCTGGAAGCCATGGCCCGTGGCAAGGCTGAGCCCGTCATAAGAAATGGCGAGTGGCAGGAAGTGATACTGAATGTCGGGATAGACGATCCCCGCACGGCTGCGGATATGCCCACCGCTCTCGAAATGATTGGTAGCGCCAAGGCCCTTGCGGGTGGCCAGCCATTCCATGCCGATTTTCGCCTTGCCCCACAGGCTCTGGGTTGAGAACAACGTGACCGGCCTGATGCATTCCATCTGGATGTAGAGTTCCAGATGATCCATCAGGTTCTCGCCCACGCCCGGCGAGTGATGCACCACCTGGAGTCCATGTTGCTTCAACTCCGTGGCAGGCCCAATGCCAGAACGCTTGAGGATCATCGGCGACATGATCGATCCAGCCGACAGAATAACCTCGCGCACTGCGTTCGCCTGGCGCTCTTCATTATTCACCTTCCAGGCGATGCCAGTGGCGCGGCGGCCCTCGAACAGCACGCGGTCCACCAGCGCGCCGGTAACGACATGCACATTGCCGCGCGCCATCGCTGGGCGGAGATAGGCGCGTGCTGCACTCATGCGCAGACCATCGCCGATGTTCATTTCCATGGGGCCGAACCCCTCGTGCTGCGCCTCGTTCATATTGCGGCTGCGGGCATAGCCAGCCGCGACGCCCGCCTCCACGAAGACGTTGTAGAGAGGGTTGCGTTGCAGACCGCGATTGACCCGGACCGGCCCGGACGTACCACGCAGCGGACCGCCACCCTCGACATTCTCCAGCCGCTGGAAATAGGGCAGAACGTTGGACCACCGCCAACCCTCCGCACCGAGCGCCTCCCAAAGCTCGTAGTCCATCGGGCTACCACGAACCCAGCACATGCCGTTAATTGAGGAGGAACCACCCAGCCCCTTGCCCCGTGGAAGGTTGACCTCACGCCCGTCGAGGCAGGGCTCGGGCTCCGTCCGCATGCCCCAATTGAAACGCTTGGTGTTCATCGGGATTGACAGTGCCGCAGGCATATCGATGATGACCGCCCGTTCAGACCCACCCGCTTCCAGC
>CAIYXE010000804.1 GCA_903930095.1 uncultured Hyphomicrobiales bacterium | reverse complement strand
GGTCCCTGAAGATGACGCTGTGTTCCAAGGTCTAATTCCTTCTAGGCTTCGATGAAGCGTCCGAGGGCCACGGTTCCGGCCTTCAGGCGATCACCTGCGCGCGGGAGACGGTATGTTCTGGTATCGAGCAGGATCCGGTCCCTGAGCGACTTTGAAACACGCACCGCCTCCCGGATCTCGGAGATGGGCCTGCGGTTTCCAGTCATGAGGTAACCGTTGACAAAGAGCCCTGCCGCGCGCGGGGCCTGTGCCCCTGAGATCCTCGTCCTGATCTCGGCGTGGTACGGCGGCATGCCGAGCCGCGTGAAGCCGAGGTGGGTCGAACGCAGCCGCACATCCGGCACCCGCTCGGGGTCGTGAATGTGCCAGCGCTCGTAGATGTGCCGCCACGCGATGCTGGGCGGCAGATGTTTGCCCTCGATGAACTGGTGCTGCGTGGCGTAGAGCGCGTTGGGCTGGCCCTCGTGCCTCTCGGCCACGCTCTGCGGGCGAACATCAATAAGGTCTGCATTGGGATAGCTTGTCGTGTAGGTCTCACGGCCCAGCCTGTAACTGTAGCTAGCATCGCGCGGGATGCGGATCAGCCGCTGCGCCACCCCGAAATCATCCACCAGAAAGGCATTGGCTCTCGGTGGTGCATCGAGATGCAGCGCGCTTGTCGGCTTCGCGCCAAGCACAACCTCGTCAAAGGCGGCGGCGTGGAACCGGCCCACGCTTTCCGGCGTCACGGCGCGGATGGTGAGGGTGGTTTCCATGCCACGGTCCCACAGTTTTGCGGTACGGACATAGCGCGACCAGGCCCCGACATCCTTGATGCAGGCTGCATCCAGAAAGGCCTTCGCCCTGCCAAAGGCGCTCGAGGTAAAGTGGGCGAAGCGATATGTCCCGCGCGCCACAAAGGGATAGATGCGCAGCTGCCGAAACCTGGCGAGGAAGGCTTCTCGTTCCGCTTCTGTGAGCGTCTCCATCAGGAAGGTCTTGGCTGGCGGTACGATGAAGCGGCGGGGATCCGCGCCCATGATGCGGATGTGCTCGGCGATCGAGGCCTGTGTGCCCTTGCGGGCGTGCATCGGCAGTGCGCGGGCCGCCAGCGTCCGGTGTTTCTCCTCTGACCACTCCGGCTCCCAGAGATCGACCGACAGGCCCCATGCCAGCCAGGCCAGATGGGTGGCCGGGGTCTCCCATGGGCGGACGAGTTTCTGGACATCAACCGCGAGTTCGTCGATCCGCGCGCCGCTGAGGTCGAAGGCCTCCTCTAATTGTGTATGGTTCGGCGGGAGCAGCGTTTGCCGGGCCATGGAGTCACTCATCACGGATGGAACTGACGCTCATCTCGATTGCGTCGACCGCGTAAACCTCGGTCACATCGAGCACGATATCCTCCGCCGGAGAGAAGAGGTCGACGGAGTGAACGCCTTCCTGATGAAGCGCTGCATAGAGCGCCGAGCGGCGGAGGTTCATGCCCAGCATGCGGTTCTTCTCCACCCATGCGGTGACGGCGGCGAGCGCCCGCTGACGCACCACTTGCGCATCAGGGCCGGGATATAGAGTGAGCTTCGCCAAGATCCGGGTGCGCCGGATGGCCGGGGCCATCACCTCCACCACGTCGGTGAGCGGGCGGATCGCCTCGTCCTTGAGGTGAAGCCGGATGGTCTCTCGCTCGGAAAGTGTTGGCGTGGGGTCGGGACCTTCCTTCAGCACCGTGACGCGCACCACGCCCGGGCGGCGCGAAACCGCCGAGACGTCCCGCGCCCAAGGTGCCACGGTGAGCGCATGGTACTGATAGGCACTTTCCGGCCCGGCGACCGAGAAGGCTTCGGGTGCCAACTGGATGCGGCGGCGGAACCTGTCGTCCGTCTCGCCGGGCTGCCTCGCTGTGGCGAAGAGCGCGCCCAGATGGTCAAGGTTCGTGCCGTATGATGAGGCGAGCAACACGGCCCGCGCCGCATCGTTGATGCGCGCCCTTAAACGAAGTTCCCGGTAGGCAAAGGCTTCGATCAGCTTGCGGGCAGGCTCGCTCTCGAGGTCGATGACCCCGGCGATGAGCGGAAAGCGCTCGACGAGGTCGTCCCTCATCGCCTTGACGATGGCTTCATAGTCCAGCGTCTCGACGATGTCTGGCGGTACGAGGCCCGAAAGATCAATGGCGGTGAAGCGGCTCATGCCGACAGCCTCTCCTCAATCAGCATGCCGTCAGGATTGGCATAGGCATCGAGACGCCTGGCACCCGCCACCGTGAAATCCCCATAGACGGCTCGCGGGCGGTACTCGCCCTCGAGAAACACATGAAGCTGCCCGTCGCGCGTCACCTTCACCGCCTCGATCCGGGTCACCCGGAAGCGCGGTTCCCACTGCTCGATGGCCGAGGTGATGGCTGCGAAATAGGGCACCACTTTCTCCGGCGTGATGAGACGGCCCAGAAGGTTCGGCACGAAGGACCCGTACCACTC
>CAIYXE010000803.1 GCA_903930095.1 uncultured Hyphomicrobiales bacterium | reverse complement strand
TCACCTCCCGGGCGGAGTACAGGCTCTCGCTCCGGGCGGACAATGCAGACATGAGGCTGACGCCACTGGGGATCTCCGCAGGCCTGGTCGGAGCTGAGCGCGCAGCGGCTTTCCGGCAGCGGGCGTCGTCAGTCAATCAAGGTCTGGATCTGGCGCGCAGCCTGTCCCTGACATCGGGCGAGGCAGTGCGGAGGGGTCTTAAGGTCAATCAGGACGGGTTGCGGCGTAGCGCGCTCGACCTTCTTGGCATGCCGGAAGTAGGCTGGACTGGGATCTGCGCCCTGTGGCCGGAACTTGCTTTACTCCGCCCGGATGTCGTTGAGGCATTGGAAGCGGAAGCGCTGTATGCTGGGTACATCCAGCGGCAGGAAGCCGATGTCGCTGCGCTCCGGCGCGAGGATGGCCTGGCACTACCGGCGAGCCTCGACTATGCAGCCATGCCCAGTCTGTCCGCCGAATTGCGTCACAAACTACAGGTGGTTCGCCCCGCGACCCTGGGCCAGGCCTCTCGCATGGACGGGATGACCCCGGCGGCCCTCGCGGTGATTCTTGGCCATGTGAAGCGCCGGGACCGGCAAAGTGCTGCCTGAAACTTCACATGCGCCCGACGGTCTGAATGTTTCACGTGAATCACGCGTCAAGCTGGAACTCTACGTCGATCTTCTCCTCGCTTGGCAAAAGCGGATCAATCTGATCGGCCCTGCAACGGTTCCCATGGTCTGGGAGCGCCATATCCAGGACTCGCTGCAATTGTTGCCGCTTCTTCCAGAGAACACGAAGATCATTGCGGAGCTAGGCTCCGGCGCTGGCATTCCTGGTCTCGTTATCGCCATTGCCGCGGGTCTGGAGGTCCACCTCTATGAAAGTAATGGCAAAAAGGCTGCCTTCCTCAGGGAAGCGGCACGTAGGACTGGGATTACGGCGCATGTCCATATGGTGCGGCTCGAATCGCTCCGGACTGACAAGGGCGTCCCAAAGGTTGATTGCGTCGTTGCCCGCGCCCTGGCGCCATTGCCTCTCCTTCTGGACTATGCCGAACCCTTTCTTGCACGCGGCGCCATTGGTCTCTTTCACAAGGGACAAGATGTAGATGCGGAATTGACCGAAGCCACAAAATGTTGGAAAATGAACTTCATCAAGCATGCGAGCCTGTACGATTCGCGTGGCGTTATTCTCCAGATCTGTGAGGCCACCCGTGTCTGATCTTCCTCCCCGCAGTCCCACCATGCCGGCGGAACCTCGCGTTCTCGCCGTCGCCAACCAGAAGGGTGGCGTGGGCAAGACAACCACCGCCATCAATCTCGGGACGGCCCTTGCTGCCGTCGGCGAGACGGTGTTGATCGTCGACCTCGATCCGCAGGGCAATGCCAGCACGGGGCTCGGCATTCACCGGCGTGCCCACCAGAAATCCACATATCACGTGCTTCTCGGGGAAGCCTCTCTTCGGGACGTGATCGTCGAGTCCGGAATTCCCCGGCTGCATTGCGCCCCCTCGACCATGGATCTGCTGGGTGCCGAACTCGAACTTGCCGACATCGACCGCAAGACCCACAGGCTCTCTGACGCGATCGGCACTCTCTGCAAAGCTGGCGAAGGCGGCATGGCGTACAGCTACATACTGGTGGATTGCCCGCCCTCGCTCAACCTCCTCACGATCAATTCCCTATCGGCTGCGGATGCTGTTCTGGTGCCGCTGCAATGCGAATTCTTCGCCCTCGAAGGATTGAGCCAGCTGATCAGGACGGTCGAGCGCGTAAAGAGCAGCCTCAACCCGCGCCTGTCGATCCAGGGTGT
>CAIYXE010000802.1 GCA_903930095.1 uncultured Hyphomicrobiales bacterium | reverse complement strand
GCACAAGGCGCAGCAGCTGGCGTCCGGTCTCGATCTGCGTGGCAAGGTCCATGACGTCGAAGAGGACGATGCCCTTCGCTGCGTCAATCACCGCGTCAGTGGCAGCATCGTTCAGCGCCGTGATGGGAACGAGATCGATCGGAAGCCTTGTCTGCCGTGCGAGGTGAAGGCGCAGGTCCGCCTCGTCCATCGGCGTCACCGGATGGCGGCTCATCACCGGGTGGCGGTCGATGCGATATGTGCCGCCCTGATAGCCCGCAAAGAGATGACCGAAGGCGGTGTAGCGCTTGAGCTGCGGCGCTCCGACCACGAGCGGCGTGATGGATTGGCCGAACACACGCCGCCCGATCTCGATGGCGCGGCCGATGCTGCCGACATGGGGCGCGGAATCGAAGGTGGAGCAGACCTTGTAGTGGCAGACGCGCGCGCCGAGGCTCTTCAGCCAGGCGAAATGGCGCGGCAGGTGCTCATCCATCCACTGCGGCGTCTGGCTGCGGCTGGTACCTGCGATGCCGATGGCGTCGTAGCCCCCGAAGCGCGCCTGTTCCGCGCCTGAGGGAATGCGGGTGAACAGCACCGTCTTCACCCCGTGCAGGCTCATCGACTCCATCACGTCGGTCGAGCCGGTGAAGTCGTCGCCGTAGAACGAGAGCAGCATCAGCCAGCCTTGCCATCGCCGAAGAAGGCCAGCGACTGCGCAAGTTCCGGGTGGTCCTTGGCGTGAGCCGCGAGCGGGATGCCGGCGACGGCTGCCTCCCATGCCTGCCTGACCGCGCGCACGCCGGCAGCAGGGCCTGAGGGGTGGCTGACGATGCCGCCGCCGCAGAGATAGAGCAGGTCCTGTGTCCGTCCCGTGCGCTCATAGGTTTCGGGCGCCTGCCCGCCCCACTGGCCGGAGCCTGCAACAGGCATCGGGCAGTCATCGGGTGAGAACAGCGGCTGCGTCAGCGCCTTGAAGGAAGCAACGAAGCTCTCGTCCGGCTCCCAGTACTTCACCTTGATGCCGTTGATCTGGAACTGGTCGACGCCGAGCAGCCGCCAGAATTGTTGGTACACGGAGAAATCCATGCCGATGCCGGGGTGCCGGGTCAGCAGGTCCCAGCCATTGCGGTGGGCGTGGAGGACGAGGCCGGAGCGCTTCCTCAGATAACTCATGCCACCGAAGCCGATGGAGTTGATGTTGATGACGGCGCAATTGCCGCCCGCCTTCAGCACCATGTCGTGGTTGCGCATCATCTCGTCAGGATCGGCGTGGCTGATGCCGAAGGCATACATCACCTTCTTGCCCGTCTTCTGCTCATGATCGAGGATCAGCGGCATGATGGCCTTCACGCGCTCGGCGAGTGGAGAGTAGGACGGGCTCGCCAGCTTCTCGTCGTCCTTGATGAAGTCAACATCCGCCGCGATCAGCTCCTTCACCAGTTCCGCCGTCTCATGCGGGCGGAGCCCCAGCGCGGGCTTGACGATGGTGCCGATGATGGGGCGGCCCGCAACGCCGGTGAGCCTGCGGCTGCCCGCAATGCCGAACTGCGGCCCGGGATGAGCCCCCCGGAACGCCTCCGGCAGCGTCATGCCCGTGACGCGGATGCCGGTGAAACCCCGGATCGACCAGACGCCGCCCATGGTGATGGTCATCAGAGCCGCAAGGTCAGTGCCGATCGCGTCGAAGGGAAAGTCAATGTCGGCCTCGGCGCGGTTGAAGGGGCCGTTCGCGCCAGACGGAAATGAGGGCGCCTGCGAGGGCGGCAGCGGCCGCACCCCCACCACGCGCGCGGCAACGCGGGCCTTCAACTCCTCCGTTTCGCCGGGAACGGCGACGAATGTTCCGGTCGACTGGTCGGAGGCGATCTTGGCCGCCAGATTCTCCGGACTTCCATCCGTTTCAATGAGATAGGTGAGGCGGATCATGTCGGGCGGCGGATTGCGCATTGGTCGTTTACTGGTATGACGACATC
>CAIYXE010000801.1 GCA_903930095.1 uncultured Hyphomicrobiales bacterium | reverse complement strand
CTAGGAAGGTTCCCACGTGTTACTCACCCGTCTGCCACTGCTGTATTGCTACAACCGTTCGACTTGCATGTGTTAAGCCTGCCGCCAGCGTTCGTTCTGAGCCAGGATCAAACTCTCAAGTTTGAAACAGCTCGCCAGTGAACCTTTCAGCCCACCAGCATGATCGCATTGCGTACATTTTGACGAGAAGCCATGTGGCCTTGATCTTGCGACCAAAGCTTTTGGCTATTCTCTTAAAAAGACGTATGCGGTCGTTGTCTCATACGGCATCAGGTTACCCCGACACCCGCTAGAACACGCGCCGCCTGCGTCTCTCTTTCTCTCTTAACGATGTCAATCAGCAGCAGAACCAAATGGCCCCAATTCCAACCTCAACCAACCAAGCGCAAAAAACCCCAGGTCCCCCTCTCAGGACACCCGGCAGCCACGCCCATTCTGTCGGCTTTCGGCACGAAGACCCGCAGCACCATCAGCGCCGCGCCCCTCAGTGACCCGGCTTATATGAGAACCAAACACCAAGTGTCAAGCTTCACAACGCAAAAACTTCAAGTTTCCGATAAGTGATTGATTCCTAATTGTCATTTGTCCGTCATGAAGGCCTGAACCGGCTTACCATCCGCCTTCCTCCGGGGTGAAATTCATCCAGATGATCAAATGACCCTCCCGGAAGCCTCGACGAGGCTCGACGGACCGGGCCTCTGGGCTTATTGGTAAGATCATTCGGAGGATCCCATGACAGACAAGACCAAGAAGCCGCTCAAGTACCGCTCGCAGAACTGGTTCGACAATCCTGACAATGCCGACATGACGGCGCTCTATCTCGAACGCTACCTGAACTATGGTTTCACCCGTTCGGAGCTGCAGGGCGGCAAGCCCATCATCGGCATCGCCCAGACCGGCTCGGACCTGTCCCCCTGCAACCGCGCCCATGTGGATCTCGTCAAGCGCGTGCGGGACGGCATCTATGAGGCAGGCGGCATTCCGCTCGAATTCCCCATCCATCCCATCCAGGAAACCGGCAAGCGCCCCACCGCCTCGCTGGACCGGAACCTCTCCTACCTCTCCCTCGTGGAAGTGCTCTACGGCTATCCGCTCGATGGCGTGGTGCTCACCATCGGCTGCGACAAGACCACCCCCGCCTGCCTGATGGCCGCGGCCACTGTCGACATTCCAGCCATTGCCCTCTCCTCCGGCCCGATGCTCAACGGCTGGTACAAGGGCCAGCGCACGGGGTCTGGCACCATCGTCTGGATGGCGCGCGAGAAGCTGGCCACCGGCGAGCTTGATTATGAAGGCTTCATCGAACTGGTCGCCACCTCCGCCCCCTCGACTGGCTTCTGCAACACCATGGGCACGGCCACGACCATGAATTCGCTGACCGAGGCCTTGGGCATGTCGCTGCCCGGCAATGGCGTGATCCCCGCCCCCTACCGCGAGCGCGGGCAGATGGCCTATGCCACCGGCCGCCGCATCGTCGACATGGTGAAGGAGGACCTCACCCCCTCCAAGATCATGACGCGCCAGGCCTTCGAGAATGCCATCGCCGTCAACACCGCCATTGGCGGCTCCACCAATGCGCCCAACCATCTCAATGCCATTGCCGCCCATCTCGGCATCGAGCTCACCATGGCGGATTGGGAAAAGCACGGCTACAACCTGCCGCTCCTCGTCAACCTGCAGCCCGCCGGTGAGTTCCTTGGCGAGGACTATCACCGTGCCGGCGGCGTGCCCGCCGTCGTGGCGGAACTCATCGAGGCCGGTAAGATCCATGAGGACTGCATCACGGCGAATGGCAAGACCATCGCTGAGAACTGCAAGGGCAAGTTCTCCTGGGACCGCTCGGTGATCCGCGCCTTCAATGAGCCGATGAAGGAGCACGCGGGCTTCAAGCGCCTGAGCGGCAATCTTTTCGACAATGCCATCATGAAGACCTCCGTGATCTCGGATGAATTCCGCCAGCGCTACCTGTCGAACCCGAAGGACCCCAATGCCTTCGTCGCCAAGGCCATCGTCTTCGACGGCCCGGAAGACTATCACGCGCATATCGACGACCCGAAGATGGGGATCGACGAGAACACCATCCTCTTCATCCGTGGCGTCGGCCCGCTCGGCTATCCGGGTGCGGCGGAAGTCGTCAACATGCGCGCACCCAACTACCTGCTGGAAAAGGGCATCCGCTCTCTCCCCTGCGTGGGTGACGGCCGCCAGTCCGGCACCTCGGGTTCCCCCTCGATCCTCAACGCCTCGCCCGAAGCCGCTGCAGGTGGCGGGCTTGCCATTCTCAAGAACGGCGACCAGGTGCGCATCGACCTCAACAAGGGCACCTGCGACATGCTGGTGGCCGAGGACGAGCTGAAGCGCCGCCGCGAGGAGCTTGAAAAGGCCGGCGGCTACAAGGTGCCGCCAAGCCAGACACCATGGCCGGACATCGTCCGCCGGGAAGTGGGCCCGCTGGCCGAAGGCATGGTGCTGAAGGGCGCCACCACGTTCCAGCGCGGCGCCAAGACCCGGGGGCTCCCGCGCGACAATCACTAGAGCCAACGCGTCAGACAAGAGTCCCCCTCCCCCCTGTGGGGAGGGGTAGGGGTGGGGGTCGTGCCGCGTGGCAACCGCCAGACTGAAACCTCCGGCATCACCCCCACCCCTGCCCCTCCCCACAAGGGGGAGGGGTTCATCAAAGGAAGCTGCACCATGCTCGAACTCCGCACCGATCAGATCCGCGCCAGCTTCACCACGCTCGGCGCGCGCCTCGTTTCCCTCGATTTCGCAGGCGCTGACGTTGTCATGGGCGGCGGCACCGATGCGGACATTCTAGCAGGCGACTGGACCACCGGCGCGGTAGCAGGCCGCATCGCAGGCCGCATCACCAATTCCCGCATCAACCTCGACGGAGTCGAATATCCGCTGACCAAGAACTTCGGCGATCATCAGCTGCACGGCGGCCCCGACAATTTCTCGGTGCGGCACTGGAACGTTCAGCATACGGATAATTCCCTCACCTTCAGCCTCCACTCGCCCGATGACGACCAGGGCTATCCCGGCGCCCTCGATGTCACCGCCACCTATGCGGTGAACGGCAGCACCCTCTCGCTCGACTTCACAGCACGCACCACCAGGCCCACCGTCATCAACCTCACCAACCACGCCTACTGGAACATGTCAGGCGGTGAGCGGAACGCCTTCGACCATGAGATGCAGATCATGGGTTCGCGCTACCTGCCCTTGAACGATCTCCTGCTGCCCTCTGGCGAATTGCGCGATGTCACCGGCACCCGCTGGGATTTCCGCCAGCTCCGCCCCGTCGGCGGCGTCTATGACAATTGCTGGGTGCTGGACGGTGCACGCGGCATCCTGAAGCACGGCCTCACGCTGAAGGACCCCGTCTCCGGCCGCAGCATGGAGGTGTGGACCACCGAGGCCGGCATGCAGATGTACACCGCCGAACACTGGGACGGCGTCTTCCCCGGCAAGCACGGTCCGCTCAAGCAATACAGCGCCATCGCCATCGAACCCCAGAATTTCCCCGACGCCCCGACGCATCCGGATTTCCCCAGCGCGATGCTGCGGCCCGGCGAGGTGTACCGCCAGCGGATGGAGTGGCGGTTCGCGAAGTAACGCCGTCATCCCCCCTCTCTCCGTCATCCCGGCGAAGGCCGGGATCTAGAGTGTTGGGCTGTCAATCGAGATCAGCTTGCCCAGCGTCCTGTCCCGCGACGCGGGAGAGGAAGGGGACCCCACGAAGTTGGGGGAGGTGAGGGAACGTGGGGGCTCCGAATTGCATGCAGCGCCCTCTTCCCCTCATCTCCCCGTTGCTAGCGCATCGGGTCCTTTCTTGTAACTTGAACCCGCCGCTCCAGCTTCCTTCGTCCAGCATGCAAGCTCCACCAAAGCGGGATCCCGGCCTTCGCCGGGATGACGCCGTTTGGGGATAGACCGCGCATGTCTGGAGAATGCCCTCTCCTACCCCACCCAGCGCGCGCTGTCAAGGATTATATTCCGATCACGGCTCCGTCCACTCTTGGTCCCCCTCCCCCCTGTGGGGAGGGGTAGGGGTGGGGGTCGCTCGCCAAGCGCCGAACCATCGCGCCCTTCCCTCCGGCATCACCCCCACCCCCGCCCCTCCCCACAAGGGGAAGGGGGGAAGAGTCCTCACAAGAAATTATACGGATCCACATCCACCTGAAGCGAGAGAGAGCCCTTCGGCTTCACATCCTTGAGCCACAGCCGCAGGAAGGCCTGCACATTCACGTCGCGCGTGGCCTTCACCAGAAACCGCCAGCGGTGCCGCCCGCGCACCATGGCGATCGGCGCCTGGGCCGGGCCCAGCACGGTGATGCCGTCAGCCAGTGGCGCAATCAGCCCGAGGTTGCGGGCGAAGCGCTCCACCTCGGCCCCATCCGTGCCGGAGATCACCAGCGCCGCCAGCCGCCCATAGGGTGGAAGCCCCGCATTCTCGCGGATCGCCTTCTCCTGGTTGAGGTAGGAATCGCGGTCGCCCTTCTTCAGCGCCTGCATCAGCGGGTGTTCGGGCAAATAGGTCTGCACCAGTGCCCGCCCCGGCTTCGCGCCTCTCCCCGCGCGCCCCGCAACCTG
>CAIYXE010000800.1 GCA_903930095.1 uncultured Hyphomicrobiales bacterium | reverse complement strand
GTATCCTTGTGGATGACGCGGAGCATTACCGGATTGCCCTTGGCTTCGGCGAGGATGTCACGGGCGCGGGCGCCGTAGAGCCCCATGAGGCGGGCGATGGTCTTCTCACCCAGACCTTCCCCAAGAAGATGACGCCGAAGGCTCTCCGCGTCGAAGACGGCACCCGGCGCAGGAAGCCTGGCCGTGGAGCAGGGCGGGCTCTTGCGGCCAAGGCGCTTGAACACATCGTCCACCGCCTCCTCGGCGAGCTGGCGGAAGGTGGTGAGTTTGCCGCCCACCACACTCACCAGCCCTGGAAGGCTTGGGGCATGATCATGCAGCACGTGGCTGCGCGGGATCTTGGCCTCGACCACGCCCGGCGCATAGGGCAAGGGCCTGACGCCGGAGAAGGTATAGAGCACGTGCTCAGGCGTGAGGCCTGCTTCCGGGATGAGCTGGTTCACCTCATGGAGCAGATAATCCATCTCGGCCGCGCTGCAGCGTGCCTCGTCCGGATCCTCATCGAAGCGGATGTCGGTGGTTCCGATCATGTAACGGCCCATCCATGGAATGACGAGGACGAGGCGGCCGTCGGTCTTGGATTCGTAGTAGACGACGTCGTTCGGCGCACCTGGAAAGGGATCGACAATCAGGTGGCTGCCCTTGGTGCCGCCGTTCAGCCGCGGCTGGGGCGGCGCGCCGCGCCGGAAGATACGGTCGATCCACGGCCCGGCCACATTGAGCACGACGGGTGCCCGCGCCTCGTCCAGGCTGTCCGTGGCGAGGTTGCTGTACCGCACGCCAGTGACGCGGCCATGTTCGAGAATTGGTTCTTCCACCCGGGCCTTTGTGCGGATCACCGCGCCATCCGCCGCGGCAGCGACCGCGAGTTCGACGCAGAGGCGTTCGGCATATTCGACCTGGCCTTCGGTGAAGACGGCGGCCCCGCCAAGCCCCTGGGGTGCAATTCCGGGAAAGCGGCGGCGTGTGGCGTCCGTGTTCAGCATCTCATGGCCGCCGGTGCGCTTGTCGAAGGAGAGAATGTCGTAAAGGATCATGCCGAGGCGGATCAGCCAGGCCGGCCGCCGGTTATGGGCATAGAGCGGCATCAGGAGGCGCAGCGGCTTCACCAGATGCGGCGCCAGCTGGATCATGCGTTCCCGCTCGCGCAGCGATTCGCGCACCAGGGCGAAGTCCCGGTGCTCGAGATAGCGCAGGCCGCCATGGGCCAGGCGGCCGGACCAGGCGGAAACACCGCTGCAGATGTCGTCCTGCTCCAGCACCATCGCACGGAGGCCACGGCGCGCGGCATCCCGCGCGATGCCGAGGCCATTGATCCCCGCTCCGATGATGACGAGATCAAATGCTGTGCTGTTTTCCCCCATTCGCGCCTGCTCTTTCGTGACTCTGCCGGTCATGTTTGCAAGAATATTCTTATTTTGAATTGATATTCTCAGCCAGACGTTCTGTCAAGCGCGTTGCTGGACCTGGCGCCCATGCCTCACAGCAGGACCGTCCCGACATACTGAAGCGCCGGCAGGGCTGGTTCGACGGCCAACTTGATCTCGACCCGGAGCGTCCTGTGTTCACCGATGAGACCTGGGCATCCACCAACATGGCGCGCCGCCATGGCCGGTGTGCCAGAGGCGAGCGGCTCAGGATTGGAGTGCCCCACGGTCACCGGAAGACAACGACCTTCCTTGGCGCGCTGATGTTACCAGGCTTCATCGCGGCCTTCGTGCTTGACGGCCCCATCAACCGGGATGCCTTCGAGACCTATGTCGAACAGGTCCTCGTGCGGGAACTCAGCCCAGGCAGTCTCGTCATCATGGATAATCTCCTGAGCCATAAGGGTCCTGGGGTCCGTGAACTCATCGAAGCAGCTGGCGCAAGGCTGCTCCATCGCCCGTCCTGTGGTCCTGACTTCAATCTAATCGAAAAGCCTTCGCGAAGCTCAAGGCACTGCTGCGCAAAGCAGCAAAGTGGACTGTTGAAGGGCTGTGGTCATTCATCGGCGAACTCCTCACTGCCTGTAAACCAGCCGAATGCCGAAACTGCTTCGCCGCCGCCGGACATGATGCAGACTGATCGGATTTCGCTCTAGAGTACTTACTTCAAAAGGCCATATCGTTTTGTTTACAACTCACGCGTCGTCGTGTTGTAATCTTACATGAGATGTCGTACCGACAAGTCACTTTAGGTGTGGGGACTATAGCCGTATCGATGAACAGAGCCACAAGACCGAGCATCTGCATATGCTCAAGTTATGACAACGGCTTCGCGGAGATCGGCGATCACACATCGAGAACGCTTGTGGCCTATGGAAAGAGACATGGCTATCCCGTTGAGGTGGTCAGGAATGTTGCGATTGACCGCCACCCAGCATGGCATCGACTGAAGCTCATCGAGCAGCTTTTCGACAGGGGATACGACTATGTGCTCTGGATCGATGCGGATGCCTATTTCAGCCGGTTTGACGTCGATGTCGGCTCGATCATCAACGGTCATGCGGATTTGTACCTAGTGCAGCATGACCACCCTAGTTTCCGGCCGGTTGCGGTGCCGAACACAGGTGTCATGCTCGTCCGGAACTCCACCTGGTCACGAGCGCTTCTCAACAAACTATGGTCCATGGTTCGTTATCTCAACCATCCCTGGTGGGAAAATGCAGCTCTCATCAAGTTCCTCGGATACAACAGTTTGCTTAAGGAGGGACCTGATAATGTCAACTGGAAGGCCCTCGACCACATAAGTTTTGTCCCGGAGGAGTGGAATTCGTTCTCCGTCTCCGGCGCCCCGATCATTGTTCATCTTGCCGGGATAAGCAGGGAAGTCCGGCGTCAGAGAATTCCTGCTGAAGTGGAACGTGCTCTTCAACGCTTTGGACAGAATATCCCGCAACAGTCTGGCAATGGAGGCGCTGTCAGACTGAACAGGCACCAACTCCTAAAGAGTGGTATCTATGTTCAGAAAATGACCCCTCAGGCACGGATGTTAGACTTGATCCGAAGGCTGCGTCCGGTAGCAACGTCTATTGACTTGATCCGTGTGGGTGGCGACAAAGACGGCGGATACCTGATCCCCGGCGACCTCGCGGGGATCCTTGCCTGCTTCAGTTCGGGCGTAGGCCCGACGGCTAGCTTCGAGACCGAACTCCTCACGAGATATGGCATCCCGTCTCATCTCTGTGACTATTCGGTTGCAGTGCCGCCAGACAACTTCATGCCTGCTTCCTTCGAGCGCAAATTCGTCGGAGCTTTTGATGACGACACGTTCACCACCCTAAATCAATGGATGGAAAGAAAGCCCGAATACGGTCTGGACGGCGATTTCCTGCTGCAGATGGATATGGAGGGCGGGGAGTACGCGGCGCTTCTTTCTCTGGATGAATCCAAGCTGAAGCGATTTAGGATTATCGTGATGGAGTTTCACTACATCGAGCATTGGGGCGATCCCGCATTGTTCGGCTTGGTGAAGGCGGTCTTCACGAAGCTGCTGAAGTGGTTCCACGTCATACATTTTCACCCGAACAACTACGGATCGATAACGCAGCTGGGTGGGATCAGGGTTCCACAGGTCTTCGAGCTCAGCCTGATCAGGAAAGACAGAGTTACGCTATCGGGTGTTCCGGCGATTCTCCCTCATCCGCTGGACAGGCCATGTAACCCGGACGGTGCGGAGCTCCCTATCCCCGCTAGCTGGTTCAGTTAGAGCGGGCGCGTCGGCAGCGTTGTTGATCCGCCCCCACTGCAGTGGTCCGACTTGAAGAATGTCTTGTGGCCTCAAGCAGGATCAGAACATGCCAAGCTGCGGCAGTTGTGGCCTCGAGTTGCGCGTTAACGCCGCGCGCACCGGCGACAACCTGCCGCAACCTTGCAGCGTATTCTTGCTTGCGCTCGAGCGGCCATGACGGCGGCGGCGATGTTGCCAGCGACCTGAGATTGCCTAGCGAAAATGGGCTACCACAGAGTCCGTTTGTCTCGCCATTTCGTATAGGGCACTGGCTGCTATTCCGCTAAGTGCATGAATATATTGGCGGCCCCGACAGGATTCGAACCTGTGACCCTCAGTTTAGGAAACTGATGCTCTATCCAGCTGAGCTACGGGACCCGT
>CAIYXE010000799.1 GCA_903930095.1 uncultured Hyphomicrobiales bacterium | reverse complement strand
CGCCCGTTACTTGCGTTTGCGGAGGGCTGCCCGGGGCATGCAAGCGGCGTCAACGGCCGGTTTGGCCGTCGCATTCAGGGTCTGTGTGGTCGTTTTGCGGAGCATCCGGGGTCCACGGGCCTTAATGAATTCCGCGAAAGGACAGCGACACTGTCCTATCTCCTTATGCCAGAATGAGGCATGCCACGCAAGGATGGAATCAGACCCCTGCCAAACGGCCAGATGATTCCCTGCTTGAGAATTCCCGAAAATGGGATATCCTCTCAGATATGAAAATGACTGCCTCGGTCAATGACAGCATCGAATTGCGCATCGCGCAACGCATCCGTTCGCTGCGCAGCGAGCGGCAGTGGCCGCTGGAGGAACTGGCCACCCGCAGCGGGGTGAGCCGCGCCAGCCTGTCGCGCATCGAGAATGGCGAGGTGAGCCCCACCGCCGCCGTGCTCTGCAAGGTCTGCGCCGCCTTTGGCCTCACCCTGTCCCGCCTTATGGTGCTGGTGGAAGAGGGCTTTGCGCCCTTCGTGCCGCGCGAGACCCAACTCACCTGGACTGACCCCGATACGGGCTATCAGCGCCGCGCCGTTTCCCCGCCAGCCACGGGCCTGTCCGGCGAGGTGGTCGAATCGACGCTCAGGCCAGCGACCCGCATCGCCTATGAGAACCCGCCGCGCCTGGGGCTTGAGCACCATCTTGTGATGGTCGAGGGCGCCCTGGCGCTCACCGTCTCGGGCCACCGCCATGAACTCAGGCCCGGCGATTGCCTGCGCTACCGGCTTGATGGCGGAAACATTTTCGAGACGCCCGCCCACAGCGGAGCTCGCTACTTCCTGTTCATGATGTGAGGTGAGGATGGACATCCGCCGCGGCGATCTCTCCGACAAGCGCGTCATCGCGCTGCTGAAGCACCATTTCGACAGGTGCCATGCCGAGTCGCCGCCCGAAAGCTGCCATGTGTTCGATGTCTCGCGCCTTGCAGCGCCCGGGATCGACTTCTGGGCGGCCTGGAGCGCTGGTGAGTTGCTCGGGGTCGGGGCCATGAAGCCGCTCGACCAGGCACATGGCGAAGTGAAGTCGATGCATACGGCTGAGACGGCACGGCGGCGCGGCGTCGCCAGCGCCATTCTCAACCACATCATTGCGTCATCGCGAAAGCGGGGTTTCACGCGCCTCAGCCTTGAAACCGGGTCCTACGGGTATTTCCTGCCGGCCGTCGCCCTTTACAAATCCCACGGGTTCACAGAGTGCCCGCCCTTCGGCGATTACAGGCAGGATCCCAACAGCCTTTTCCTCACCCTGGTCCTGTGAGAAGAGGCAAGGCACCCTTCCACACCACGTAGAGCCCCGTCACGATCACGAAGAGTGCGAAGGCGGATGCAAGGCGCCCCTTGGCTTTGCCAAGATGCCGTCCGGCATAGGTGCCGATCAGGCCTCCCAGCACGCCACCTGCGATGAAGAAGCCGGCAATACGCCAGTCCACCAGGCCTGCGAGCGCGAAGTTCGAGGCCGTCGTGGCCCCGAAGGCGGTGACGGCCACGAGCGAGGTGGCGATGGCATTGGCAATCGGCATGCCCGTCGCCAGCATCAGGCCCGGCACGATGAGAAAGCCGCCGCCAATCCCGAAGAAACCCGACAAGGCGCCCACCGCAAAGCCAATCGCCAGCAGCAATGGCAGGAGCTGCCGCGCGGTCGAGAAGCTGAGGCGCACATCGGGGTTTCCCTCGGCATCCTTCTTGAGAAACATCACGGTTCCGACAATCACCATCAGCACGCCAAACAGCGCCAGCAGCCGATCACCTGGCATCCTGATGGCGAATGAAGAGCCGGCGATGGCGCCGGTGATGCCAGCCGCGGAGAAAGCAGCCGCGCAAGGCCACTTCACCTTGCCGCTGCGTGCATGGTTTACCAGATTGGCAAATGCCGAGAGTGATACCGCAATGGCACTGGTGCCGATCGCCAGATGTGGCGAACTCACGCCGACCACATAAAGCAGCAGCGGTACCGCGATGATCGAACCACCCCCACCAACCAGCCTCAGGACGAAGCCGACAAGCCCTCCGGGGGCGGTGGAGAGGATGTCCTGAAGATCAGGAAGCATGGCTGACGCACGTCAGGCCGCCATCCGGGCGTGCCCCCCGCTGATGCGATGCCTGCCGGAAGCGCTGCCTTGCCCGGTAACCGGGCGGCGGCTCACACGTGCTGCCAGTCACCCCCGTGACACCGGGTAGCCGGCAGCCTTCCAGGCCTCGATGCCGCCGTCGAGGATATAGACGTCGGCGTCGGTGCAACTGGCCAAAGCGCCGGCATTCATCCGCGTGCGCGCCCCCGACTTGCAATGGAAGACTACGGCCGGCGCCCCGGTGATGGTGCTTCCGCCGATGCGCGAGAGAGGTTCGTTGCGCGCACCGGGTATGTTTTCATCCGCGAACTCGTTCACTTCCCTGACATCGACCAGGGTGGCGCCCTGGTCGACCAGCGCCTTCGCTTCAGCGGCTGTGATGTGCTTGAGCAGCATGGTGTTTCATTCCTTCAGCAGTAGACGGTCTTGAGGGTGGAGAGGATCTCCCGCACGCGGGGGTCGCTCACGCGATAGAAGACCTGTTGCGCGTCGCGGCGTGTGCCGACGATGTTTTCTTCCCGCATCTTGGCAAGATGCTGCGACAGGGCGGACTGGCTCAACCCCACCTTGACGGTGAGCGCCATGACGCTCATCTCACCCTGTTCGAGAAGCTTGCACAGGATCATGAGCCGCTTCTCGTTGCCAAGTGCTTTCAGCATGGCCGCGGCTTCGGATGCCTTTTCCTCAAAGCCTTCGAGAGTCAGGTCGCGTAACGGTTTGGCCATCAGGCATCCTCTTTAGACCTTGCTAATTTAGGATTTTCTAATATATTGTCAAGGGAAAATAGATCCGGACGGAGTTGAAATGACCAAACCCATCATCCACGCCTTCTTCGATGAACCGACCAACACGGTGAGCTATCTGGTCGCTGATCCGGAGACCAAGCGGGCGGCCGTCATCGATCCCGTTCTCGACTATGATCACAAGTCGGGCAAGGCCAATGTCAAGTCCGCCGATGCCATTCTCGCCAAGGCACGGGCAGAGGGCTTTACGATCGACTGCGTGCTCGAAACCCACGTCCATGCGGATCATCTCTCGGGAGCGCCCTACATCAAGGTCAAGACCGGGGCGAAGGTGGCGATCGGCGAACGCATCAAGGAGGTTCAGAAGATCTTCCGCCCCGTGTTCAACGCCATGGACGTCTCGGGTGAAGGTTCCGAGTTCGATATCCTTTTCAGGGACGGGGATAGGTTCAGCATCGGCAGCCTGACGGGTGAGGTCATCGCCACGCCAGGCCATACGCCCGCTTGCGTCTCCTACCGGATCGAGGATGTGGTCTTCGTGGGCGACACCATCTTCATGCCCGATTACGGCACCGCGCGGGCTGACTTTCCCGGCGGTGACGCCCGAACCCTCTATCATTCCATCCGCAAGCTCATGGCGCTGCCGCGGGAGACGCGGCTGTTCATGTGCCACGACTACCTGCCGAAGACTGGCCGCACACACTATGCCTGGGAAACCACGGTGGGCGAGGAGCTCGACCGGAACGTCCATGTCCATGACGGCATCACCGAGGATGAGTTCGTGAAGATGCGCACCACGCGCGACGCGACCCTTGCCGCGCCGGCGCTTCTGATGCCGTCGATCCAGGTCAACATGCGGGCGGGCCAGCTTCCTCCGGCGGATGCCAACGGCGTGCACTATCTCCGCGTGCCGGTCACGCTGTCCCCGTAGCCCTCATTGCACGCGCGCCGTCCCGGTCCACCGCTGCGTCAACGGGGGAATGCGGAGGGCGCATTCAGAAACAGCTACGCACCGGGCCGATTTGCTCTAATGTCTGCAGGATTCGTGACATCGTCCCGCCCCTCTTGGATCAATGGCCATTTCTCCCAACCTTCGCGGCATCGGCGCCGTCATTCTCGCAACGGCCGCTTTCGTTGCGAATGACACCTGCATGAAGCTGGCGCTCTCTGATGCGCCCCCTTTCCAGGTTCT
>CAIYXE010000798.1 GCA_903930095.1 uncultured Hyphomicrobiales bacterium | reverse complement strand
TGACTTGGCGAAGGTATCGAAGGCAACGGCGAGCACGATGATGACGCCGATGATGATCTGCTGGATGTAGGAATTGACGTTCATCAGAACGAGCCCGTTGAGCAGCACGCCGATGAGCACGGTGCCGATCACCGTGCCGAAGATCGAGCCGGAGCCGCCGAACAGGCTGGTGCCGCCGATGACGACGGAGGCGATCACCGTCAGCTCATAGCCCGTTCCAGCAACGGCCTCGGCGGAGTTGAGCCGGGCCGAGAGCACGAAGGCGCCGAGCCCCGCGAAGAAGCCCATGATGACGTAGACGCTGGCGATCACCCAGTTGACGTTGACGCCGGCAAGCCGCGCCGCCTCCGGATTGCCGCCGACCGCATAGACCCGCCGCCCATAGCGCGTGTAGCTCAGCACCACATGCGCGACGATGGCGCAGACGATGAAGATGATGACCGGCACCGGCACAGACAGGATGCGCCCCTGGCCCCACCAGGTGTAGTCCGGCTGGAAGCCCGAAATCGGGCCGCCGGAGGCAAACAGCAGGGCGGCACCCCGGAACACCGACATGCCGCCGAGCGTTACCACGAAGGCCGGCACCTTGAGCTTGGTGATGGCGATGCCCTGCAGCAGGCCGCCGAGCAGCCCCACGGCGATTGCCGCCAGGGCCGCGAGCTGCCAGCCATAGCCGATCGTCTCGTCGCCGACCGTGAAGCGATCCTCCATGCCGCCCTTGGCGACCGCCGCCGCGACGAGGCCCGCGAAGGCCAGCAGCGACCCGATGGAGAGATCGATACCGGCGGTGAGGATGACGAAGGTCATGCCGATTGCCAGCAGCCCGGTGATCGACACCTGCCGCATGACGTTGAACAGGTTGACCGAAGACAGGAAGCGCGGCTCCATGATGGCGAAGACCAGCATGAGCAGCAGCAGGAAGATCAGCGGCGCAAAGCGCGCCAGAAAGGTGAAGGCGTCAAACCCCTGCCCCGGAGGCTTCACCACGCCATTGCTCATCGATCACTCTCCCGTCATGCCGCGCGCTGCGAACCGATGGTCATCAGCGTCATGAGTTTTTCCTGTGTGGCATGCTCGCGCATGACCTCTCCGGTGACCCGGCCTTCGCGCATGGTGATGATCCGGTCAGCGAGGGCCAGAACTTCCGGCAGTTCGGACGAGATCACAATGATGGCGATGCCGGAGCGGGCCATTTCGAAGAGCAGGTTGTGCACCTCGACCTTGGCGCCGATGTCGATGCCGCGCGTCGGCTCGTCGACGATCAGCACGCGGGGCCGGAGCGCCAGCCAGCGCGCCAGCACCACCTTCTGCTGGTTGCCGCCCGAGAGATTGCCGACGATCTGGTCAGGCGAGGCCATGCGGATGTTGAGAAGGCGGCGGTATTCCTCGACCAGCTTATCTTCCTTGGCGCTGCTGATGAAGACGCCGAGCGAGCTGATGCGGTCATGCGCGGTGATCGACAGGTTGGTGCGGATGGCCAGCGAGAGGAACAGCGCCTGCTGCTTGCGGTCCTCCGGCACGAGGCCGATACCGTTGGCGATGGCGTCGCGCGGGCTGGTGATCCGCAGCTCGCGGCCCTCCGCCAGCACGCTGCCCGAATCGAAGAGATCAGCCCCGAAGAGCGCGCGGGCCGTTTCGGTGCGGCCAGCACCCACAAGACCTGCAAGACCCAGGATCTCGCCCTTGTTCACCTTGAAGGAGACATCGTGAAGTTCGATTGCGCTGGCATCCGTGCTCTTGCGGCGGCGCGTGATATTGCGGAGTTCGATGGCCACCTCGCCGGTATCATAGGATTCGGAGCGCCGGGCCAGCAGGCCCAGCTCACGGCCCACCATGAGGCGGATGATCCCCTCCATGCCAATGCCGCTGACAGGCCCGCGGCCCACATGGCGGCCGTCGCGCAACACCGTATAGCTGTCACAGATCTCGAAGACTTCCTCGAGCCTGTGGGTGACGAAGATCGTGGAGATGCCTTCGGCCTTCAGGCTGCGGATGATCGCAAAGAGGTTCTCGACCTCGGCCCGGCTCAGCGCGCTGGTTGGCTCGTCCATCACGATCAGGCGCGACTTCATGGAAAGGGCGCGGGCGATTTCGACCATCTGCTGCTCGGCCACCGAAAGATCGCGCACCAGGGCGCGCGGGCTGCGCTCGAGGCCGATGCGGCGGCAGAGTGCTGCCGTTTGCTCCTCGAGCTGGCGGTAGCTGATGAAGAGACGGGAGCCGGGCTCGCGGCCGATGAACACGTTCTCCGCCACCGTCATGTCGGGGGCGAGCGTGAATTCCTGATAGATGGTGACGATGCCGGCCCGCTGGGCCTCCTGCGGGGAGGCGAAGCTGACGGAGCTGCCTGCGAACTGGATGGTGCCCGTATCCGGCGGCTGGGCGCCCGACAGGATCTTGAGCAGGGTTGATTTGCCCGCTCCGTTCTCGCCGAGAAAGGCGTGGATTTCGGCCGCGCCGACCTCGAAGTCCACGGATTCGAGCGCGCGCACGCCGGGGAAGGATTTCGAAATCCCCTGCATGCGCAGAAGCGGTGACGTCTCGCCTGGACCTGTCATGGGAACACCCTCCGGCCGGACGATTGCCCGGCCGGAGCGTTCATGCAAGTTACTTCACTTCGCCGAGGCGTTCGGCGGTGTTGAGGTTGTCCTTGGTGATGGCAACCGGCGTGAGGAGCAGAACCTGCTCAGCAGGCTTCGTGCCATCCTTCAGGAAGGCGACCAGCGTCTGGACACCCAGCGCGCTCTGCTGGCCGGGGAACTGCTCGATGGTGGCGGTGAGGCCGCCGTCGCGCACCTGGGCCAGGGCTTCCGGCAACGCGTCGAAGCCGATGATGGCGATGCCCGAGACGCCACGCGCCTTCACTGCTTCCATCGCGCCCAGCGCCATGTCGTCATTGGCGGCAACGATCACCTTCGGCGTCTCGGCAAGGCCGGAGAGCGCTGCCTCCGTCACCGACAGGCCCTTGTCGCGGGCAAAGCCGGCCGTCTGCTCGAAGACGATCTTGTACTTGTCGGCCACCGGGTCGAGCACGTTGTGCAGGCCCTTGTTGCGGTCGATGGCGGGCGAGGCGCCC
>CAIYXE010000797.1 GCA_903930095.1 uncultured Hyphomicrobiales bacterium | reverse complement strand
GGATGTCAGGGCAAACCCCGCGCGCGTGGGCCGATTGCTGCGGGAGTTCCACCACAGGCTTCCCGCGCATGTCACCGGCACGCCCGTCATCTTCTGGCCTTTCCATGTGATCCGCGACTACGCGCGCACGCTGCGCGAGGGAAAAAGCCCATTCCTCGCCGAACTGCCGCGCCTCCTTGCAATGTCGGATGCCTTCGAGGCGGTGCAGCTGCCGCTTCCCATCGTCTTCGGCCACCATGACCTGCTGCCCGCCAATTTCCTCCATGACGGCCAGCGCCTGTGGCTCATCGACTTCGAATACGCGGGCTTCGGCACTGCCATGTTCGACCTCGCAGGCGCTGCCGCCAATGCCGAGATGGGTGAGGCTGAGGCCGAGGCGCTACTCGGCGCCTATTTCGGCATGAAGCCCGATGATGCCACCTGGCGTGCCTTCGATGCCATGCAGGGCGCGGCCCTGGTGCGTGAGGCGATGTGGGCCATGGTGTCGGACATTCACCTCGCCGCACCGGGGGCCGACTACAAGGCCTATGCCGCCGAGAACCTCGCTCGCCTTGCTGCCTTCCTTCACCGCTACCGCGAAAAACACGGGATGATTCCAGAATGACCCTTCCCACCCACGCCCAGATCATCGTCATCGGCGGCGGCATCATCGGCTGCTCGACGGCCTATCACCTGGCGCGCGACCACAAGGCAGACGTGCTGCTGCTGGAGCAGGGGCAGCTGACCTCGGGCTCCACCTGGCATGCGGCGGGCCTCGTCGGCCAGCTTCGCGCCTCGGCCTCGATCACGCGGGTGCTCAAATACTCGGTGGAACTCTACAAGGGCCTCGCCGCGGAGACGGGTCTCGATACGGGTTGGAAGATGACCGGCTGCCTCCGCCTCGCCACAACCCATGACCGCTGGACCGAATACCGCCGCCTTGCCACCACCGCGCGCAGCTTCGGCATGGAGATGCACCTCGTGTCTCCGGACGAGGTGAAGCGCATGTGGCCGCTGATGGACGTCTCCGATCTCGTCGGCGCCAGCTGGCTGCCGACGGACGGCCAGGCGAGCCCGTCTGACATCACCCAGTCGCTGGCCAAGGGTGCGCGCATGCACGGCGCGCGCATTGTGGAGAACATCCGCGTCACGGGTTTCCGCATGACGGGCAACCGCATCACCCATGTCGAGACCACGCAAGGCGTCATCGCCTGCGAGAAGGTGGTGAACTGTGGCGGCCAGTGGGCAAGGCAGGTGGGCGCGCTCGCGGGCATCACCGTGCCGCTGCAGCCGGTGAAGCACCAGTACATCATCACGGACCGCATCGAAGGCCTCAGCGCCGATGCCGCCACCATCCGCGACCCGGACCGCCGCACCTATTTCAAGGAGGAAGTCGGCGGCCTCGTCATGGGCGGCTATGAGCCAAATCCGCAAGCCTGGACCTCGGGCGACGTGCCGCTGGACTGGCAGTTCCGCCTGTTCGACGACGACTATGACCATTTTGAACAGCACATGGAACAGGCCATCGCCCGTGTGCCGGCCCTTGCCCATGCCGGCGTCAAGCGCATGATCAACGGGCCGGAGAGCTTCACGCCCGACGGCAATTTCATCCTCGGCCCCGCGCCCGAATGCGCCAACATGTATGTGGGTGCGGGCTTCAACGCCTTCGGCATCGCCTCGGGCGGTGGTGCGGGCTGGGTGCTGGCGCAATGGGTGGTGACGGGCGAGGCACCGCTGGACCTCTGGGCCGTCGACATCCGCCGCTTCTCTGACCTTCACAAGGACCGGGACTGGGTCAAGGCGCGCACCTGCGAGGCCTATGGCAAGCACTACACCATCGGCTTCCCGCATGAGGAGTATGAATCAGGCCGCCCGCGCATCGTCTCGCCGCTCTATGAGAGGCTGAAGGCGAAAGGTGCCGTCTTCGGCTCCAAGCTGGGCTGGGAGCGCCCCAACTGGTTCGCGCCCACGGGCGTCGAACCGCGCGACGTCTATGCCATGGGCCGGCAGAACTGGTTTCCGCATGTGGGCGAGGAGCATGCCCATGTGCGTGAGGCGGTTGGCGTCTTCGACCAGTCGAGCTTCGCGAAGTACGAACTCTCGGGTCCTGATGCCGCATCCGCGCTGGAATGGATCTGCGCGGCCCATGTGGCGAAGCCGCCGGGCCGTCTCACCTACACCCAGCTCCTCAACACGCGCGGCGGCATCGAGGCGGACCTCACCGTGGCGCGCCTGTCGGATGAATTGTTCTACATCGTCACCGGCACCGGCTTCCGCACCCATGACCTGGCCTGGATCCGCGACCACCTGCCCGATGGCGCGCGTGTGGGCCTCCGGGACGTGACGGAGCATTGGGGCACGCTGTCGCTGATGGGCCCGCGCGCGCGGGACGTGCTGGCCGCCGCGACACAGGCCGATGTTTCGAACGCCGCCTTCCCCTTCGGCCATGTGCGCCAGATCGCGGTGGCGGGTGTCATGCTGCGCGCGCTGCGCATCACCTATGTGGGCGAGCTCGGCTGGGAATTGCACGTGCCCCTGGCCGACACGGGCAAGGTCTATGATGCGCTGATGGCGGCGGGTGCCGCCTTCGCCATCAGGCCCGTGGGCTACCGCGCGCTCGAGTCGCTCAGGCTCGAGAAGGGCTACCGCGCCTGGTCCTCAGACATCACGCCGAACGACACGCCTTTCGAGGCGGGCCTCGGCTGGGCGGTGAAGATGCGCTCCAACACGCCCTTCCTCGGCCGCGCCGCCCTGGAGGCGGTGTCCGGGAGGTTGCTCACCAAGCGGCTGGCGGGCTTCACCATCGCCGATCCGGCTGCCGTGCTGGTGGGCCGTGAGACCATCCTGCGCAATGGGGCGCCCGTGGGCTATCTCACCTCCGGCGGCTTCGGCTACACGCTCGGCCGCAGCATCGGCTATGGCTATGTGCGCAACGCCGATGGCGTGAGCGATGACTTCCTCCTGTCCGGCCGCTACGAACTCCTCGTGGCCTCCGAGACCTATCCGGCGGAGATCGGCCTCTCGCCGTTCCATGATCCTGCAGGCGAAAGGGTGAAGGCATGATAGTGGAGCGCCACAGCATGCTGAAGCAAACGCCATGTTCCCGCACATCGGCTCTTGCGCCCTGACAGTGATCACGCCAGCCGGATCAGCACCGCGCCGATGACGATCAGCACGGCTCCGCCGAGCCGGGGCAGGGTGACGGTTTCCTTCAGCACCCGCATGGAGAGCAGCATCACGACCAGGATGCTCGTTTCGCGCAGTGCTGCCACGCTGGCGATCGGCGCATGCGTCATCGCCCAGATGGCGATCCAGTAGGCACCGCCCGACAGCAACGCGCCGATGATTCCCGTCTTCCAGTAGGGCGCCACCTCTCGCAGGATGCGGGGCCCGCGCATCCCCAGGGCGGCGACCGACAGGAATAGGGCGTCGAACACGAAGACGAGGCCGGTATAGCCCGAGGGCGCACCGGAGATCCTCCCGCCCATTCCGTCGACGATTGTGTAGGTGGCGACGAAAACCGAGGTGCCGATGGCAAAGAACAAGGTCAACCCGTCGAGCCGGAGCCCGCGTTGCCCGATGAGGCTGATGACCCAGATGCCGAGTACGAGAAGGGCAACGCCAGCACCCCCGGCGAGGCTCACCTCCTCATGCATGAAGGCCCAGGTGGCGGCGAGCGTGAGCAGCGGGGCTGCACCCCTTGAGATGGGATAGACCTGACTCAGGTCCCCCGTGCGGTAGCTCCGCGCGAGGAACAGGAAATAGCCAAGATGCAGCAGCCCGGACAAGGCCGCATAAGGAACGCTGGCCGCCGAGGGCCAGGGAAACACCGCCAGCATGGCCATCCCGAGAAGGCCCATCAGCGTCTGGATCAGGCAGAGCGACAGGAAGCGATCAAGCTTCAGCTTGACCAGAACGTTCCAGCTTGCATGCATGACGGCCGCGGCAAGCACGGCCATGAAAACGGTAAGGTCCAAACGACTGCTCCGCGCATGCCCATAGAGCATGATCAGCCGAAGTGGAAACCCCTTTTGCCCAACTCTGCCTGCGGCCTCAGCAGTCCGGGCATTCCAGAAAATTGCCCGCGCGCGGCCGCATGGCGATCTGCCTACGAAGCATGAACTCCATCTGTCCGACGAAGGCCTCGCCGAAGAAACTTGAGACGATCGGCTCATGCCTGGCGCAGACAACAGAGATGACAACATCATTGCCATCTGCCATCAGATTGCCAAGGGCAGCCTCGTTAGGCGGTCCACATGGCTCGCCGACGCCATTGTTCATGTCCCATCTGAGCACCGGCACCGGGTTCGGATCGTTTCTTTGGAAACCGTAGACCTCTACCCGGGCGTCATCCGCCAGCGTAGCGCGCATCATGATCTCGGCCGCCGAGAAGGCATCTTGAACTTCGGTGGACGTTGTGGGGCTTTGGAGGCGGATCACGTCGTTGCCCACCACTTGGGCTGCGTAATTTACCTTGCGGTAGTCGGACAACAGCAGCGCTGCGTCGAAAAGACCGAATAACATCATCATCATGAGCGGAAAAATGAAGGTTATCTCGATGGCAGCCCCGCCATCCTCCCGCCGGGCAAAGCGTCGCAGTTGCTGGCATATGCTCATTCCAGCAACTCAGTCCGGAAGGCCGTGATTCCGTGCAGGCGGCGGGCGTTGGGATTGGCCAGATTGGCCAATGGCCTCATGAAAAGAGATATGAATTCCCAGTCATAGGTGGCAATGACCACCACAGCGTCGCCAGCCGCGCCGGGGGTGAATGCCGATACATCCCCTGGTTCGATGTCTGCTATCCCCGGATTTGCAACATCCGCGAATTTTCTGGCACTTGTGACCGAAAGACCCAGCCTCTCATTACAGCCGATCACGACAGCGGCCCGATTGCAGATCATACGCCGCAAATCCACGCCGGTCATCGTGCCCCGTCCGTCAGTGCGTAAGATCCGGCCGGACTCCTCCACGCCGAACTGGATCGCATTCTCTGTGAAAAATATCATCCCGAGTTCCATGATCACGAACATCATCAAGAAAAAGGGCATGGCTAGCAGACCGAATTCGATCGCTGTCGTCCCACCCTCGGCGCGCCGGAACATTGCGATCCTGCGCGACACGTGGCTGGAAGTAACTGGTTTACGCAAAATCGGCATGTTCCATCATGTTCACAAAGGTAATGCACGTCCTCCAATCAAAAAGAATATACGAAAAGGGCGACAAAAACAACCCTTGTGAGCATATTCCGAAGCGGAGTGCCCGAAGCATCCTCTGCTGCCGCCGCCCTCGCGATCAGCATGTGGTTTCACGTCACGGGAAAGGAATGCAGCAATACAGCCAATGAAAAACCGCCCATTGCCCCTTCGTCAACCCGCGGTGTACATTGTGTGAATTCCGTCAGACGGAAGTAAAGCGGTGGGATTTACGACCATTAATTGTATCGCTATACTGATTTTCAGATGAACGGCGTGTTGCCGACATTCGGCATTCATAACAACATGTTGTGAAATACATAAGTATTTCTAAATGTCTTCTGAGATAAAATACCAATTTTATAATATTCGAATTTCCAGTCAGACTATTCGATCGATGCAGATCCTCTTGACATCCTCATTCACGGTCCATTAAGGAGGGTTTTGTAACCTTGGGTATTGCAATCGCGCTTGGTGTTCCTACATGAAATGGCGCTTTAGGGCATGATCGGGAAAAAAGATGATGTTCAGGCTTTTTACCTTGCGTGAATTCTTTCCGGCCAGGTGATTATATTTGGCCGGATTCTTCAAGCGAGTGAACTACAACCAGAAACAGGAGTTAGAAATGAAGAAGTTTTTGCGTTTTCTGAAGGACAAGTCTGGCGTTACGGCGATTGAATACGGCCTCATCGCTGGCTTTCTCTCACTCGCGCTCGTCGCGGGAGCAACCGTCGCAGCCCCTGCCCTCAAGAACATCTGGAATAGAACCGGAGCTGGATTGGTCGCAGCTGATAAAGCCCAATAACGCCCAACCAAATCAACCTATCTTGACGTCGCGCCGGAGCATGAATAATCCCATCCTGCGGAGCATCGTTAGGCGAGAAAAGACGCTCTGGAACCATCGGTACGTGTACCGATGGTTCCTTTGTATCTGTGCACCAATCAATTCCTGCTACTGCCGGTTATGACTGACATCGCAGCAGCAATCCTCTCATTGCTTGTGATCCTTGCCGCAACGGCGGATGTGCTTTCTCGCAGCATCCCGAACCAGCTTACCCTGCTGATCGCGGCATCATTTTTTCTCTTCGCTTGGGCGTGTGGCATGCCCCTGGCTGATCTTGTGATGCATGTTGGCTTCGGCATTGGCCTCCTCGTGATCGCGGTTGTTCTTTTTTCTTTTGGGCTGTTCGGCGGCGGTGATGGAAAACTCATCGCTGCTGCAGGCTTGTGGATCGGCCCAGCGGGTCTGGTTGATTTCCTGCTGGGCACAGCGGTTACCGGGGGCTTTCTGGCTCTGGCGTTTCTCGCTTATTCCGTTCCGTCCTTGTTGTTCTCTCAACCGGAGGCGGGTTCAGCAGGCCGGAGAGCTTTGCTGGCGGGAACATTGCCCTATGGCTATGCAATCGCCGCAGGAACACTGCTCGCCTTGCCGGAAAGCTGGTGGGCAAGCCCAATCCCGCAATGAGTGTAGTTAACGCAAATTTGACCATTACATCCTAAAGTCGTCTTAATTGCCTGATATTGATCAGGCTTGGCCGGGGATGAGTGGATGAGCAGGGCACGTATTCTGATTTTGCTTCTGGCGATTGGCAGCGCGATCCTTGCTGTCGTCCTGGCTCGTGGCATGCTCAGCCAGCAGCCCGCACCTTCCGCCACCGTCGAGGCGCCGGCCCCGACGGTGCCCGTACTCGTGGCCGCCAAGGACATAGCCCTGGGTGAAAGGCTGATCCCCATCGCCGTCGAATGGCGGGACTGGCCGCGTGGTAACCTGGCGCCCTTCATGATCACGCGTGAGGCAAAGCCTGCCGCGATCGAGGAGTTCGAGGGCCGCCGCGCGCGGGTGGCGATCCTCGCCGGTGAACCGATTGCCGAAAGCAAGCTCCTTTCCGCCGATAGTGGAAGCCTGATGAGTTCCCTCGTCAGGGACGGATTGCGGGCCATATCCATCCGGATCTCAGACCGGTCCGCGGCAGGCGGCTTCATCCTCCCGGAGGACCGTGTGGACATCATCTCCACGGTAAGGGTCCTGATCGAATCCGGCGTCAACGGCGGTTCGGACAAGGTGATCTTCTTCTCCAGCACGCTCATTGAAAACGTGCGCGTGCTTGCCATCAACCGGACAGTTCCTCCGGTCAACGAATCGAGCATCGAGAATCCCACGGTCGCCGTTCTGGAGCTCGATCCCCAGCAGGCCGAGTTAGTCGCAAGATCACAGGAACAGGGGGAACTCAATCTCACCCTCCGCTCCATTGCGCCGAAAGACGGAGACCCCGGTGAAGACAGACCGAGGCTTGCAGCGATGACCGAAGCGCCCAACGGCGTGGAAGTCTATAAGCAGGGCTTGCGCTTCCAGTACAGCTGCGATCCGCACTGCGATCCTGTCCTTGGAAACATCAATGCGCCATTCCCGCTCGTCATTCGCGACAACGGTATCGGCCAATCGCCAGCCAACAGGTGACCGCATGAACACCAACGTCCCCTCTCCGTGTCTCCTCCGCATTCCGCCATCGCCATGGCGGACCGCGCTGACCGTTGTGGCTGCTACAGTCTTCACCACCAGTCTTGCCGGCCCCGCTCTGTCTCCAGCTCATGCCACCGACGCCGCAGTCATCGATACAAGCGGCGGCCAGCAGAGATCAGGCCGCCTCCTGCGCCTGGGCCTGTCGAAGAGTGCGGTGATCAAGCTTCCCGCGGGGGCCAAGGATGTCGTCGTGGGCGACAGCAGCATCGTTGACGTCGTGCTGCGCCGGAAGGACACCGCCTATCTCTTCGCCCGCAAGACCGGCCAAACAAATCTCTTCTTCTTTGGCGAAGAAGGTCAGGAAATCCTCCATCTCGACCTCGAAGTGGCGGCAGACATAAAGGGGCTGAACGAACTCCTTGAACGCGCAATTCCAGGCAATTCCATTATCGTCGACAGTGCAAGCACGAACATCGTGCTGCGGGGCACCGTCGCAAATGCCGCAGAAGCCAAAAGGGCTGAGGACCTTGCCAACAGCTACCTGGCGTCGAGTTCCTCCGGCTTTTTCGGTTCAGACACGCCCAGTTCGAAGATCGTTAATCTGCTGACCATCGCTGAGGGCCATCAGGTGGCCCTGAAGGTCCGCGTGGTGGAACTGAAGCGCACCGTGCTGAAGCAGCTGGGCATCAACCTCCAGGGCGAACTGGGCGACCTGGCGTTCCGGAACACGCCTGTCGGAATTTTCGATCAAGTCGGTTCCCGCATCCTGGACTCCACGCTCGAGATCGGATCAGGCAGCAACTCGGTCGATGTGAGGCTGCGAGCGCTTGAGGAACAGGGCCTGGCAACCACCCTGGCCGAACCGACTTTGACCGCGGTGTCGGGCGCGTCAGCGAGCTTCCAGGCTGGCGGTGAATTCCCCTACAGGGAATGCGAACAGAGTTTAGAGGGAACTCTTTGCGAAATCTCGTTCAAGCCTTACGGCGTATCGCTCGCCTTCACGCCGACGGTCCTCGCGGAGAACCGCATCGCTCTCAATATCGCGACCGAGGTGAGTGAGCTGGGCGAGCGCGAGTTGGGCATTCCCGCAATCGACCGCCGCCGCGCGCAAACCACCGTGGAAATACCGAGTGGCGGCTCGATGATGATGGCGGGCCTCATCAAGGACGTCACCTCCCAGGACATCAAGGGAGCGCCGGGCCTGAAGAGCCTGCCCGTGCTCGGCGCGCTGTTCTCCAGCCGCGAGTATGAGCAGGACCAAACTGAGGTCGTCGTCATCGTCACGCCCTTCATTGTCAACCCCGTCAAGGAACGGCAACTGGCAACGCCGGTGGACGGTTTCAATCCGCCGACTGACCTGCAGCAAATCTTCCTCGGCCGGCTGAACCGGGTCTATGGCCCCCCGGGCGGCCACCCGGCCGGAGTCTTCCACGGCCAGGTTGGCCACATCATCGATTAAGCGGAGACAGGCATGAACAGAACCCAAAGATCGACCGCCGCCACCCGCTTCGCCACCATGCTGCTGGTCTCGGTAGCGGTCACGGCGCTGGCCGGTTGCTCGCAGGATTTCGAAAGCGAAAATGACGTCTATGTGCCGCGTGCCGGACAGGACCGTTTTCCCATCGAGGTGGTCGAGATGCCGGTCAAGATGAGCATATCTGCCCAGTCCGGCCACCTGCCGCCCGAGGATGCAAAACTTCTCGCGCGCTTTGCCGTGGCTGCGCAGCAGAACCGGATGACGCCCGTGTACGTCAGCTATCCCAATGGCAGCGCCAGGGCCCGTGGCGTGTCGCAACAGGCCGTCCGCTATCTGATGCGGCAGGGGGTGCCGCGCGCGGCGATCCACACCGCCAGCTACAACGGCAAGTCGGATGTCGTCTCGCTTGCCTTCACCCGCAAGATCGCCGCAACGAAGCAATGCGGAGACTGGTCGACGAACGTAAGCAACACGCCGCTGAATGAACCCTATCCCAACTTCGGCTGCACGTTGCAGCACAATTTCGCCGCCATGGTATCGAACCCCGAGGACTTCGAACGCCTCCGCGGCATGGGCCCGACCACGGCCGACAACCTGATGCTTGGCCTGACCACGTACCGGGACGAAGTCTATGAGCCAGTCCCTCCCTCGACAGACATCATCTTCGGAAGAATCACAGCCCAATGACCGTCCCCACGGACGTTGGGAACACATGAGCCACATGGCAGAGCAGGCATGAAGACCACATCCACCGCAGCCGCCAGCATCGCCGGCCAACAGGATCTCGTCGCGCAGGTCCCGCGCATCTCCATTCATGTCTACTGCGATACGCAGCAGACCGCTGAGATGGCACAGCACGCGGCGGCTGACCGGCGCATGCAAAGGGCCCATACCTCGGTGCATCTTGGTGGGATCACAGCCGCATTCCACGCCTTTCAGACCCAGGCCACTCCCAATCTCCTCATCGTTGAGTCCCGCAGCCCGCGCGACGTGATCCTCTCGGAATTGGCCACGCTCGCCGAAGTCTGCCAGGCGGAGACGAAGGTCGTCGTCATCGGCCATGTCAACGACGTGCTCCTCTATCGCGAGATGATGCAACGGGGCGTCAGCGAATATCTCGTGGCGCCCCTGCACCAGATGCAGCTGGTCGAGGCCATCGCCTCGCTCTATCAGGGTGCCGCCGCAACGCCCGTTGGCCGTACGCTTGCCTTCATGGGCACCAAGGGCGGCGTCGGCTCAAGTTCGCTGGCCCACAACGTTGGTTGGGCCATTTCACGAAACGGTAATGACGAAACAGTGATTGCCGATCTTGACATTGCCTTTGGCACAGCCGGCCTGAACTTCAACCAGGATATCGCGCCTGGCATCATGGAGGTGCTGGGCCAGCCTGACCGCGTGGACCCCACACTGCTGGAGCGGATGCTGACGAAGGCCGGCGAGAAGCTGAGCATCTTCGGCGGTCCGGGGGGAGTGGAGCGAGAATTCCAGATCGAGCCCGCCGCAGTCGAGTCCATCCTGACGGC
>CAIYXE010000796.1 GCA_903930095.1 uncultured Hyphomicrobiales bacterium | reverse complement strand
GGCAGCGGCCCCGCCGCCATGGCAGACGTCGTGGTGCGCGCACATGCGGCACTCGTACCAGGCGGGATCCTCGCTGATGCGGGACGGCGGCCGCTGGGCGAAGATGATGCGGCCGGCCTTCTCGAGGAGCCGCTCGGCGAGTTCCTTGTCGGCCTCGATCCGCTCGATGTGAAGCGCGTCGGTGTCCTTGCACACCGCGACATAGAGCGCGCGGGTGATGCCGGTCAGATGCATGTAGACCTGCATCTGCGCGGCATGCTGGGGCTTGGAGGCGGCAACACCCTTGGCGACCAGATCGGCGAAGCTCTTGACTGAATGCGTCTTGAACTCGAGCACGTGCCAGGTCTTGGGCGCCTCGATGAGGCCGATCGCCACGCCGTCGAGCGAGCCGCCGAAGTGGCCGCCATGCGCCTCGACGCGGAACTGGCGGCCGGTTTCGGGATCGACCTCGAGCACGGTGGCGCCGGTCGCGCGGAGATTGCGCACGAGGCGGGCCTCTTCCAGCTGTCCCGTTTCGAACAGGCGGAGAAGCCGTCCGGGATGCCGCGAGGCCGTCACCCAGCGGAAATCGTACCACAGGGCACGGGCACAGGCCTTGCCGATCAGCGAGGCGCCGAGGTGATCGCGGAAACCGTCGCCCTGCTGGGCCTCATAGGCGGCATAGATCGCCGAAAGCGTCGGCGTCGGGGGTGGGGGAAGTTCGGCCATCACGCGCCCTCCCCTTCGCTGCGAAGCCTGGCCTCGGCCAGTACGGCGGCCCAGGCGTGTTCGTCATGGCGCTCGCGCAGCACGCCGATGACGGCGTCCTTCATCGTCTCGCGGCGGCGCTGCGCGGTGCCGAGGGCAACCAGCTCCGCACGCTCGCGGCACAGGTGCCGCAGCGCGGTGCGCGCCTTGTGGAACCAGTCGGGATCGATGGGCTTGGCGTTCTTCTGGCGCGCCAGATCGGCGGTGGCGATCTGGGTGCGAATCCTCGCAATGGCATCGTCGAGTTCGATCAGCCGCCGCCTGGCATCGCACAAGCCGGGGCTGTTCACGGCCGCGAGGGCCGCGCTTGGCAGGTCAGTCATGTGAGTTCTCTCAGTTGGAGGGAGGGTGCCGCCGCAGCCACCGGGCCGCGGCAGCTGGGGATCAGGCCTTCTTGTTCCAGGGCGCCGAAGCGATCTTCGCCGGAGCGACCGCCGCAGCGGCGGCTGGCGCGGCCTGAGGCTTCGCCGGTGCGGCGGACGGGGCGCCGTCCTTCGGCACGAGGTAGCGGATCGCGTTGCGCTCGCCGTAGCCGTTCTTGGGCGGCTTGACCGTCACCTGGATGGTCATCGGCATGAGATGCAGCTCCTCGCTGTCGGCGACCTGCAGCTTGCCGGTGGCATGGCAGATGGCGGAGAGCGCGCGCTGGGCGATCTCGACCGTCGTCGGGTTCTGGTTCACGAGGTTCAGCTGGTCAAACACCTTGCGGCCCTTGAAGGGGCCCTCGAGAATGTCCAGCATCAGCCAGAGGAACTGGCCCATGCCGTTGCTGGTCACCCGCATCTCGCTCTCGATGATCTGGGCCACATACTTGCCCGCGGGCAGCACATCGTAGCCTGCGGCGGGTTCGATGCCGGTTGCATCGAAGGAATTGTCGAAACGTGCCATCTGTCTTCTCCTGTCAGGGCTGGATCACTTGGGCTGGGGCATGGCCTTGACGAACTCCGACCAGTCGAGAGGCAAGGTCTCGGGGAGTTCGTAACGGTTCTTGGCGAGGTAGGCGGGACGCTCCTCGGTGTGCATGACGCGCTTGCCGGTGCCGAGGGCGCGCGCCACCTTCTTGCTGAAGCCGACATCGGCCTTGGTGATGGATATCTGGTAGTTGGCGAAGAGCACGATGTCGGAGTGCTCCTGCAGCAAGGCCGCCGCACGCGCCTGAAGCTTGATGATGTAGCGGTCGTAAGGTTCGTGCTCGGGGCTGTCGAAGCGCTTGATGTCGGTGTGCGCGATCTGCAGCACCGCCATGCCCTTCTCGTCGCGGAGCGCGTTCAGCTTGTCGATATATTCGCGCCAGATGTTGACGGCTTCGGCATATCCCTTGCCGAAGCCGGGGAATTCGATGTTCGGCCAGTTGTTGCGCTTGCAGGCCTCGGCCCAGATCAGGGGCTC
>CAIYXE010000795.1 GCA_903930095.1 uncultured Hyphomicrobiales bacterium | reverse complement strand
GGTCGCAGCGTCCGCATCGTCGAGCAGCGAGAGGCCAAAGGCTGTCGCCTGCGAATCGTCCAGCTTGCCGTCGAGTGCGGCCTGAAGGCCCGTCACATCGGCCAGGGCGTGGGCATGGCTTGTGGCCGCCTTGCCGGACAGCGCCGTGTCAAATTGCGACTTGCGGACGAGGTCCGTCCCACCAGAAGCATCCTGCGAGGACTTCGGCACACTGGAGAAGGTCTTGGCCCCACCGAGGGTCTGGGTCGTCGAGAGATCGGCGAAGGCGCCGGAGCCCGCCAGCGCGACGATGGATGTGGCGTTGCCGGAGCCGTCGTCGCCCTTGCCAACGTAGAGCGTATTGTCGACCTCGTTGTGCGCCAGCTCGGCTGACTTGAGCGCAGCGGGTGCGCCTGCGTTGCCGGAGGCGCGGCGCTTGATGCGGATGACATTTGGCATGGAGGGAGTGTTTCCTTCTGCGAGGTGTTGATGGTCAGAAATTGCCGCCGTCGATGACGATGCCGGTCTCGAGATTGCCAGGAGGGCCCTGGTCGCCCATGTCGCCTTTCAGGCCCCGCGGCCCCGCCGGGCCGGGCGTGCCGCGAACCTTGACAGTGACCGGCGCCATGAGGGCCCGAACCTTGATGGGCCCCTGGCAGCGAATGGGACCTGTATGCGCCGTAACCTGGGGACCCTGCGTCATCAGAGACCTCGGGTGACCGGGCGGACGACGGGTATCTCCAGGGTGAAGTTGAGGTGCCGGTCCGGCTCCAGATCGGTGCGCACCACGTCCATGACGATGCTCCCCGGCGGGAGATTAGCGGTGGCAGCGGGCGAAATGGTGACTTCCACCACCATGTCGGAAACCCGCGCGAGGGCACCGTTGGCCGTTGTGAGCGTGGCGATGATGTTGCTGTCGCTGACCTTGGTCCGCACATGAGCGGTCAGTGAACAGCCCTCCGGGAAGACAGGGCTGTCGGCCTCGAGCTGCAGCTTGTACTCATATCCGGCGACGATGGCCGGGCCGTCCGAGACGGAGACGCTCATCGCTTCCACCCGCAAACCCTCGCACCGGATTCATTGTGGGCGAGGATCTGCTCCTTCGTCTGACGGGTGAGCACGTCAGCCTTCGAGGGCCGGATGGGCTGGACCCAGTCGCAATCGCTCTTCAGCCGCGGGTCAGTCGCGCATCCAGCGGTCGAGACGGCGATCGAGAGCAGGATCACTGCTGTTCTGAACGTCATTCCTGATCTCCCCTGAATGCCGGATGGCCCTGTTGCGTGCCATTTGCCGTTTCGTTTCCCAGGCAGCCTTTCCGGCGGCGCGGCCCTTCAGCCACGCGATCCCCAGCGCAGCGATGAGTGCGGCGGGCAGCACCGCCCAGCCCGACAGGCGGGACCAGACAGCGCCAACTAAGGAAGTGAACAAGCCGATCACGGGGTCTTCCCCGTGCGGTGGTCCTCGATGCGCGCGGCCTTCGCCCTCCAGGCCAGCAGGATGACGATCAGGAAGATGACGGCACCCGCCCACGGCAGCACCGGCATCAGCCACTCCGAGAGATTGAGCAGCCCCACGGTACGCTCGGTCACGTCTTTCGCCCGCTCGGCGGTTTCGACGGCTGGCACGACCACGGATGCCGCAGCACCCGCCATGCCCACGATGCCGGTGGCGATCTGCGCATCCGCCGCCTTCACGATGCGCG
>CAIYXE010000794.1 GCA_903930095.1 uncultured Hyphomicrobiales bacterium | reverse complement strand
CCTCGCGTCCTGACGGCACCCCACGGAAGCTCGCCGACACCCGTCGCCTCCGCGATCTGGGATGGAGCAATGCAAGACCTCTCGCCGATGGGTTGCGGCAAACCTACATCGCCTGGCGTTCCGAGGCGGCAGCCCGCGGCTGAGGCCCCTGACATCACGGCCTTTATATTCTTTTGCATCCCACCCGAGACTGCGCTAGGGCTCAACATTGAGCACCAGCCATTCGATGTATTCCACACCGAAATATCTTTCTGCCGCGGCTGACCCGTTTCACCCGCCGTGCGGTAGCTTTGGCCTGGTAGTAGGCCGTTAAGATGGCGAGCCGCCGTAGCGAGATCCAGGAGGACGTGACCTTGAGGGCGCTCCGCCTCATCGGCGAGAACCCGACGCTGAGCCAGCGCGACCTCGCCCGCAGGGTCGGCATCAGCGTGGGCGCGGCGCATTACTGCCTATCTGCACTGGCCGAAAAGGGTCTGATCAAGCTCGGCAACTTCCAGGCGTCACGAAACAAGGGCGGTTACGCTTATATTCTGACGCCCCAGGGCATTGCCGCCAAGGCGCAACTCACCGTGAGCTTCCTGAAGCGTAAGCTCGCCGAGTACGATGCGCTGAAGGCCGAGATCGCCGACCTCGAGCGCGAGGTCGGAGGAGAGACGGACCGGGAGACGTCGCGCCCATGACCGCGGACCCAGCCAAGTCTCGCCTGCCGTGTCCCCGGTTTGCCCTGGCTGCTCTATCTGATGAGCGGATTTATCGCACGGGTGACACAGCAAAGACGGCCCTTTGCGCGAGGTCCGTCGCATATCCTTTACCGCTCAAGCCACGCGCCAGCCTGACCTCCTGGTTCCAGACAAGGACATTAACGCCACATGAGGATCCTGCCATTCTTCCTCGACTTCTCCCCGAGAGCGCGTTCCATCCGCAAAATCCGGCCGGATATGGTCGACACCAACATCCTGCACGACGTGGCCCACATCATGAAGGCCGACAAATCCAAGATGTCCGTCGACGACTTCCAGGAAATATGGGCGCGCGCCGAACGTACCATCAGGGGCTGCACGGATGACCAGATGAGGGACATGCTGAACGAGATCCTTCGAGATGCACGGTGGGAGGTGCAATCTTGGCACCGTCAATACCGATACCGCTGACATGTGCACCTGAAACGGCGCAGCAGCCATCCTCCTCCCCCTGAAAATCTGACCTTGTACCCACCTCAGCACCAAATGACGCGCGCGCGACCTGCACCACGACGCGTCATGCACCATACGGCATCCATAATCATCCAGGTTTTTGTGCTGACTGCCGGCAGCATCATGGCGTCCTTCGCCCTGCGCATGATGGATACCGACAAGGAAGGCGATCTGCCGCCAACGGCGGTCGTGTTCACGGGTCAGTTTGACCGTATCACACGCGGACTGGACCTCCTGAAATCGGGTCAGGTGCAACGCCTCTTCATCAGCGGCGTCAATGCCGAGGCAGGGTTGAACCCTCAGACCTTTGCGCAACAGTTCAAGTTCCCTCCGGCCCTCGAGGAGGGCCTCACGACCGGCCGAATCATGCTCGCCACGGAGGCCCAGGACACGATCGAGAACGCCCTCGAGACGTCCTGCTGGCTCGCCCGATTCCCCGGCAGCCGGCGCGTCCTCCTCGTAACCTCACAGCTTCACATGCCGCGCGGCTCACTTGCCCTCGAGAGGGCTTCTGGTGTACTCGTCAAGAGGCTGGTAATCGGACCGGCATACCTCAATGCATGGGATTTGCTCACTGCAGAGTTCTGGAAATATGCGGGAACATGGTTCGTGACACTTTTTCCAACGCGGATGTGGCCCGCACGCAGCGGGTTTGCCTGCGCTTCCTCGTGATCGCATGACACATTCTCCGTTCGCCTCATGGCCTGAGGAAGATTTAAAGGTTGTCTCCCGCGGAACGCGCACAGCCAGCGCAAGCGGCGGTGCAGCGGCGCCCCTCCACATCATGCTGACGGTCAATGCTGCGTGGAACGCCTGGAACTTTCGCAAAGCACTCGTCCGCGAGCATATAGCTGAAGGCCACACCGTCACTGTGCTGGCACCGCCCGACGAGAGCGTGGCCCGGCTCGAGGAGATGGGCTGCCGCTTCATGCCGCTTGCCATGTCGCCGAGCGGACTGAACCCCGCCGAGGGTGCCTCACTCGTCATGTCCTTCCGCAGAGCCTTCCGTCAGCAGCGTCCCGACGTTGTCCTGGGCTACACCGTCAAGAACAACATCTTCGGCGCCATCGCCGCCAAGTCCCTCGGCATCCCCTTCATTCCCAACGTGACCGGCCTCGGGACAGCCTTCCTCTCAGGCAAGGCCCTCGAAACCCTCGCTGGCCTCCTCTACCGCGGCGCCTTCCGGAAACTCCCCACCGTCTTCTTCCAGAACCAGGACGACCGCGATCTCTTTGTGCAGCGGAGGCTCGTCGCGCCCGAGCAGGCGCGCATCCTGCCCGGCTCCGGCATCGACCTCGATCACTTCACGCCGGTGGACGTCCCTCACCCAACCGATGGCGTCACCTTCCTGATGATCGCGCGCCTTTTGCGCGACAAGGGCGTCGTCGAATTCGTCGAGGCGGCCCGAATGATCAGGGCGACGCTGCCGGCTGTGCGCTTCCAGCTCCTCGGCGCGCTGGGCGCTGACAATGTCTCCGCAATCGACCCGCGAACACTCAACGGGTGGGTCGACGAGGGTGCCGTCGACTACCTCGGCGCAACGCAGGACGTGCGACCGCATATCGCCGCCGCGCACTGCGTCGTCCTCCCATCCTACCGTGAGGGCGCACCCCGCACGCTGATCGAGGCCGCCGCCATGGCGCGGCCGGTTATTGCGACCGACGTCCCGGGCTGCCGAACCGTCGTCGAGCGCGATGTCTCGGGCTTCCTCTGCGCGCCCCGGAGTGCCGGGAGCTTGGCCGCAGCAATGCGGCGCTTCCTCGACATCCAACACGACGCGCGCGTAGCCATGGGGCGCGCCGGCCGTGAGAGGGTGGAGACGCACTTCGACGAGGCGCATGTCGTGTCGTCCTACCGCGAGGCTATTGCGTTTGCGAAGACTAAGGTTTGACGGGCAATGGATACGCTGTTCTTCGTCGCCTCGAAAACCCTAGGCGCGCTGCTGCGCGCCGAGACGTGGATCGTCATCGCGCTGGCTGTGACCGTCCTGGCGCTGCTGCTGGAGAGGCGCCGCCTGGCGCTGACGGTCAGCGCCGTCACTCTCGTGGCACTCCTGCTTCTCACCATTCTACCCCTCGGCGACCTGCTGCTCGAACCGATCGAGCGGCGCTACCCCGCCAACCCGCCCCTTGAACGGGTCGACGGCATCATCGTCCTGGGCGGAGCCGAGGACATCGACGCCAGCGTCTACTGGGGGCAGACGCAGCTCAACGAGGCAGGAGAGAGGTTCACCGCCGCGATGGCCCTGGCGCGGCGATTTCCGGAGGCGCGGGTGCTGTTCACGGGCGGCAGCGGCGCCCTGCGTGGGCTCGGCGGGGTGCCGATCTCGGAGGCTGCGGCAGCGGAGACGTTCTTCCGGGAGCAGGGTCTCGACCCCGCGCGCCTCATCCTCGAAGGCCGGTCCCGCAATACCGCGGAGAACGCCCGCCTCAGCCTTCAGCTTGTCAGGCCGCAGCCAGAGGATGATTTTGTCCTCGTCACGAGCGCCTCCCACATGCCGCGCGCCATACGGAGCTTCACGGCGGCAGGCTGGCCCACGCTTACCCCCTACCCCGTTGACTTCCGGACGTCCTCCTTCGCCAGCGGCGTCGGCTGGGACCTCCCCCGAAATCTCCGGGTGCTGAACACCGCCATACGGGAATACGCTGGGCAGGTGGTGTATGAACTAACGGGACGGTGAGGCGCTTCACGGGCGGACAGATGTTTGAGCCTCTTGCCACGGCGCGCCAGGGCCATTGCCCTCCGCGGGCCCGCGGTCCAAACAAATCTTCTTTCGGCATGCCTTGAGGCTTCCCGGCGGATCAGGCCTGTGCTATCGCTCACAATTGAACAGTGTTGATGATTGATCGCAAGAAGCGATTTGGACCGATGGCGGGGGCGACGCGAGTCACCTTCCGTGCGGTAGCTTTATGTGAGGGATCCTGATGGCCGGCCAGCGCAGCAAACTCCAGGAAGACATCCACTTCCGCATCCTGCGACTCCTCCAAGAAAACCCCGAGTGGTCGCAGCGGGAACTCGCCAGTGCCGTCGGGATCAGCGATGGCAGCGCGCACTACGTCCTCAAGGCCCTCGTCGCAAAGGGCCTTGTCAAGTTCGGCAACTTCACCTCCTCTCAGGACAAGCGGCGATACGCTTACGTCATGACACCCAAGGGCATCGCCGAGAGGGCCGCCATCACGCGGCGCTTCCTCGCGCGGAAGATGGAGGAGTACGAGGCCCTCAAATCTGAAATTGACACACTCCGCGATGAACTGGGTTCGGATGCCGAGTTCGCTCGGCGCCCCCGCAAGTAAGCATCATGTGCATCACGTCCACTGAATGAGTCGCAAAGTCCTCATCACTGGCACGGCCGGCTTCATCGGCTTCCACCTTGCGCGTCTGATGCT
>CAIYXE010000793.1 GCA_903930095.1 uncultured Hyphomicrobiales bacterium | reverse complement strand
CTCGACCGATCAGGGTGACATCACCTGTGAACACGTCATTTCCTGTTCGGGCAACTTCGCACGTCAGACGGGTGCGATGGTCGGGCTCGACATCCCGGTAATCCCGGTTGAGCACCAGTATATCGTGACCGAGCAGCATCCTGCGATCATGGAGCGCAAGAAGCAGGGATTGCCCGAAATGGGCGTTCTGCGGGAATCCGATGCCAGCTATTACATGCGCGAAGAAGCAGGTGGCCTTCTGCTTGGACCTTATGAAGTCGGCGCGCCGGCCTGCTATGTCGATGGACCTGCGTCCAACAGTGAATATGAACTGTTCCCCGACGCGCTGGAGCGTTTGGAGCCTTATATTCTGGCGGCCATGAGCCGCGTTCCGGCCTTTGGCGAAGTGGGCATCAAGAAGGTGTATAACGGCGCGATCGCCTATACGCCTGATGGCTCACCGATCGTCGGCCCGGCTTGGGGTCTCAAGAATTTCTGGCTCAATGAAGGCCACAGCTTTGGCGTGACGGCGGCCGGCGGTGCTGGCTGGCAGCTTGCGCATTGGATTGTCGACGGCGAACCGACCATCGACATGATGGGCGTCGATCCCCGCCGCTTCGGCGACTATGCGGGCCGCGGTTTCCTCATCGAAAAGAATGAGGAAGCTTACGCCAAGGTCTTCACCGTCCATTATCCGGATGAAGAGCGGGAAGCGGGCCGGGCACTGCGCCGCACGCCGTGCTATGACCGGATGAAGGCGCTCGGCGCTGTGTTCGGTTCGGTCTATGGCTGGGAACGCCCGAACTGGTTTGCGCCTGCTGGCTATGCGCTGACAGACGCTGATCTCAATAAGCCGGATGTGCTGTTGAACGACAACCATCCGGTGGTGCCGGGTGAATCGGTCCGCGAAAAATGGTCTTTCCGTCGCTCCAACTATTTCGAACATGTTGGCAATGAATGCCGCCATGTTCATGAAAAGGTTGGCCTTCAGGACATGAGCGCCTTCGCCAAGTGCGAAATCTCGGGTCCGGGTGCCGAAGCGTGGCTGGACCAGCTGCTGACCAATGCCGTGCCGAAAAAGCAGGGCCGCGTCTCCCTCTCATATCTGCTGACGTCCAAGGGCGGCGTGCGCAGTGAGTTCACCGTCTACAAGGTCGCGCCGCAGCGTTATTACCTCGTGTCGGCAGGCGCTTATGAGAGGCACGACCATGACTATCTGAAAAAGGCGATGCCGCGCGATGGGTCGGTCTCGTTTGAGCGTCTGACGACGTCGATGGGTGTTCTCGTCCTCGCCGGGCCGCGTGCACGTGACGTGCTGCAAAAGCTGACCGATGCGGACTTGTCCAACGCGGCTTTCCCTTGGCTGACCGGCCAGAAGATCAGCGTCGGCCTCGCTCAGGTGGATGCGCTGCGCGTGAACTTCATCGGAGAGCTGGGCTGGGAAATCCATCACCCGATCGAGATGCAGAACTACATCTTTGACCGGCTGATGGAGGCTGGCGCCGAATTTGACATCAAGCCCTTCGGTATTCGCGCGATGACGCTGATGGCGCTGGAAAAGAGCTATAAGCTGATCCCACGCGAATTGTCGGTTGAGTATGCGGCCTATGAAAGCGGGCTCGACCGCTTCATCAGCCTCAAAAAGCCGGGCTTCTTCG
>CAIYXE010000792.1 GCA_903930095.1 uncultured Hyphomicrobiales bacterium | reverse complement strand
GCCGGAACGCGCGCTAAAGCCTTCCAGCCTCGATGATGCGCTTGAGAAAGGCGCGGGTGCGTTCCTCACGTGGATCGCCGAAGAGTTGCTCGGGCGGACCTTCTTCGTGGACCACGCCCTCATAGAGAAAGCAGACCTTCGAGGCGACTTCCTTGGCGAAACCCATCTCGTGGGTGGCGAGCAGCATGGTCATGTCCTGGGAGGCGAGATCGCGCACGATGCCCAGCACTTCCGACACGAGTTCCGGATCGAGGGCCGAGGTGATCTCGTCGAGCAGCATGACCTTGGGTTCCATGGCCAGGGCGCGCACGATGGCGACGCGCTGCTGCTGGCCGCCCGAAAGCCGGTCGGGATATTCCCGGGCCTTGGCCTCGAGCCCGATGCGGGTGAGAAGCGCCATCGCCCTTGCTTCAGCCTCGGCGCGCGGCAGCTTCAGCACCTTGATCGGCGCCAGCGTCACGTTCTCGATCACGCTCATGTGCGGGAAGAGGTTGAAGCTCTGGAACACGATCCCGACGTTCCGCCGCAGGGTGTTGACGTCAACACCCGGGCCCGACACCCGGTCGTCCATGAGCCGGATCTCGCCGCCCTGGATCTGCTCCAGCCCGTTGATGCAGCGCAGCAGCGTGGACTTGCCGCAGCCGGAAGGGCCGATGAGGCAGACGACCTCGTGTTCCCGCACCGAGAGATTGACGCCGCGCAGGACACGGATAGGACCGAATTCCTTCTCGACACCGATGATTTCGAGAAAGGCCATCTCAGCCTCCTGCGCGCATGCGGGCGTTGTCGCGCTCGATGAGCCTGTCCACCAGCCGCGCCTGCGGGATGGTGATCAGGACAAACAGGATGGCGACGATGGTGACGGCTGAAAGATTGAATGCGTTGGCAGCGATGCCTCGCGCCTGGTTGAAGGCATCGACCACCCCGAGGATCTGGACCAGTGCCGTGTCCTTCTGCAGGCCGATGAAATCATTGAGCAGCGGCGCCATGACCCGGCGCACGGCCTGCGGCACCACCACATGGCGCATGGTCTGCATGTAGGAGAGGCCCAGCGACCGGGCCGCCGAAACCTGGCTCCAGTGGATGCTCTCGATGCCGGCACGATAAACCTCCGCCACATAGGCGCCATAGGTCAGCGTGAGGGCAAGGATGCACCAGTAGATAACGGGGATGCGCGTGGCATCGCGCAGTTCGCGGACGGTCATCTCGCTGGTATCGACGAAGAGTCCATAGATCTGCGGGATGATCAGGTCGGGCAGCCCGCTGGTCGGGATGCCGAAGCCCACGAGATAGAGCGTCACGATGGCGGGCAAGCCGCGGAACACGTCGCAATATATGATGGCGAGAGCGCGGATCGGCTGGCCGCCGGGGCCCGGCGCCATGCGGGCAAGGGCCACGATCAGGCCCCAGATCAAGACGAGGATCTCGGCTACGACGAAGGTGACGATGTTCACGGAGACGAACTTCTGGGCGACCAGCATCCACTTCTCGCTGATCAGCGGCAGCAGGAAGAAGGTCTTGCCCACGGCTGTGCTGTTCATGAAGATGAAGGCGAAGAAGCCAAGCATCAGCAGCGAGAAGATGCCCCAGCCGAAGGCCAGCCAGGCCTGTTCCCGCGCTGCGGCCGATGCGATCCGCGCCGAAATCGCATCATGCGCCTTGACCGCCTGCGTGGCTTGCCGCGTCAGCCGCCAGGACCTGATGGCCGGAATGAACAGCGCCGCCGTGGCCAGCACGACGGGGATGAACAGGAGCTCCCACCATCTGCTGCCTGCGTCCAGCGACGCGATGGCATCGCGCACGAGCGAGGTGGCGCCATGCCCGGCCAGCACGCAGGCGGCAGCAAAGAGGAGGGCCGCCTGCGACAGGGCAACCGGTGGCCTCGGATAGGTGATGGCTGAGGACGGCATAGCGCGGTGCGTCAGCAGCGATCAAACGATGAGCCACACCGCGGGCGCTGCAGTGGCGCCCCCGGTGCAGCACGGTCCTGTCGCATCAGGGCTTGAAATAGGGGATGGTTGCCGGGTCCTTGCCCCATTCGGCGGCAAGATACTTGGCGCCAAGCTTTGCAATCGTGCCGTCATCGATCATTGCCTGAATGATCTTGCTGATGGTCGCATTGTTGGGATTGTCCTTCAGCATGATGCCGCCATAGGATTCACCGGTGCGGTACTGCCCCACCACGATCGACTTGCCGCCCGCGGCCTTCTCCTCGGCCAGGGTGATGGAGGTATCGGTGATTGCAGCGTCGACCTGGCCGGCGCGCAGGGCCGCGAACATCTCGCCCTGTTCGGCATAGATCTGCGGTTCCTTGACGCCGAGAACCTCGGTGACGAAGGTGGCGCCCGTGGTGCCCTGCTGGATGCCGATCTTGGCGGTCTTGATGCTCGCCTCGTCAACGGGTGCATCAGCGCGGGTGATGACGCCCATGTCGGAGCTGAAGTAGGGCGTTGTGAAGTCGAAGACCTTCTTGCGCTCCTCAGTGATCGAGGTCTGGGCGAAGCCGACATCGTAACCGGATTCCTGGTTGCCGATGAATGCCTCCCACGATGTGGCGCGCACCACCATATTGTCATATCCGGCACGCCAGGCGATTTCAGCCGCCATGCAATATTCCATGCCGTCCTTGATGACCTCGACGGCGTCGCCATTCCACCAGATCGGCGCCGGCAGCGAGGTCAGCACCGTGAACTGCCCGGAGGTGGCAGGGTTGGCGATCGGAATGGACCCCTTCTGGCCCGACATCTCGCAATTGCCGATCATGTCGGCGGCCGAGACGGGACCTGCGAGCGAAAGGACGGCGGCAGCGGCAAGCAGAACGCGCTTCGTGATGGACATTCGGTTTTCCTCCCCAGTTTAACCCCGAAATGGAAGCACGCTCACGGCCCCTGTGCAAGTGAAAGAGGTGTAATCATCCCCAGCTTCCGGCCTGAATTTCCGTTGCTGCTGGCGTTACGGGCGAGATTCAGGGGGCGGCATAGCCCGGCCATCAATCGTCGTCCTGCAAATATTTGTTAAAGCTGGATAAAAGTATTCTTCACCTGGCAGTATTTGTCCATGGCGTGGAGCGACTTGTCACGGCCGATGCCGGACTGCTTGTAGCCGCCGAAGGGGTTGGTGATGTCGGATCCCCACACGTTGTTGACGACGACCGTGCCGGCCTTGAGGCGGCGGGACAGTTTGTGGGCGCGGCTCACGTCGCGCGTCCACAGATTGGCCTGCAGGCCATAGATCGAGTCATTGGCGATGCGCACCGCCTCCGCCTCGTCGCGGAATGACACGGCGACGACGACGGGTCCGAAGATTTCCTCCTGCGCGATCTTCATGTCGTTTCGGACATCGGTGAAGACGGTCGGCTCGATGTAGCTTCCGCCCGTCTCCTGGCGCGCCTGGCCGCCGCCGAGCGCGATGCGCGCACCTTCCTTGCGACCGTCCGCAATGTAACCCAGAACGCGCTGCATCTGGCCGGAGTCGACGACTGCACCCATGGTGGTCGCGGGATCGAGCGGGTCGGCGGGTGTCCACGGCCTCGCATGCTTTGCAACGAGGGCGATGAACTCATCCCTGATCCGCTCCTCGACAAGAATGCGGGTGGGCGCGTTGCAGCTCTGCCCGGCGTTGAAGAACACCCCGTCGGCTGAGACCTTGGCGATGTGGTCAAGGTCGCCCGCATCGGCGAACACGATGTTGGGCGACTTGCCGCCGGTCTCGAGCGAGACATGCTTCATGTTGCTTTCGCCCGCATAGCGCAGGAAATACTTGCCCACCACGGTTGATCCGGTGAAGGCCACCATGTCGACGTCCATGTGGCGGCCGAGCGCCTGGCCCGCCGTTTCCCCGAAGCCGGGCAGCACTTGCAGCACGCCTTCCGGCATGCCCGCCTCCGCCGCCAGTTCGGCGATGCGGAGCGCTGTGAGCGGCGATTGTTCGGCGGGCTTCACGATCACGGAGTTGCCGGCGGCGAGTGCCGGCCCCAGCTTCCAAGAGGCCATCAGCAAGGGATAGTTCCACGGCACCACGGCGGCCACGACCCCGATCGGCTCTCGCGTGATGAGGGAGACGGAGTCAGGCCGGTAGGGCGCGATCTCGTCATAGACCTTGTCAGCCGCCTCGGCATACCACTGGATGGCCTGGATCGACCCCGGAATGTCGCCGCCCGCCGAGACCGAGATGGGCTTGCCCATGTCGAGCGTCTCGAGCAGCGCCAGCTCATCCTTGTGCTTCTGCATGAGCTCGGCGAACTTCAGCATCACCTTCTTGCGCTTGGCCGGGTGGCAGGCGGACCATGAGCCCTTCTCGAAGACCGCGCGCGCGGCGGCAACCGCCCGGTTCACATCCTCCTGGTCGCATTCGGCAACCTGCGTCAGCACGCGTCCGTCAATGGGCGAGACGCAGTCGAAGGTCTTGCCCGAGGCCGCGGCCACATGCTTGCCGTTGATGAAGGCCTGGTTGCGGAAGGACAGGGTGGGGATCATTGCGCGATAGTCGGTAGGCATGGGTATCTCCAGCGTTGACGCGCAATTCATAACAGAACTCTCGTCGCGCCGCCGTTATAATGACCGGGTAACCAACAACTGCTATTGATGGCAGCCTGATGCTGATTTTCGACAAACGGTTCCTCACACTGTCGATCGCCATCGCGGTATCGGTCGTGTCGCTTCTTTTCGCTGTCGCTTTCCCCGGCTGGCGGACGCTGCTGCTTCCGGCGCTGCTGATCGCTCTCCCGCTGTCCCTGCTGGGCGTTTACGATCTGCTGCAGACCGGGCACGCGGTGCTGCGCAATTACCCGATCCTTGGGCATCTGCGCTTCATGCTTGAGGACATCCGCCCGGAGATCCGCCAGTATTTCTTCGAGGATGAGAAGAGCGGCATGCCTTTCCCGCGGGACAAGCGCGCCGTCGTCTACCAGCGGGCGAAGCACCAGCTCGACAAGCGGCCGTTCGGCACCCACCACAATGTTTATGAGAGCCAGTTCGAATGGCTCCACCACTCGATCGCGCCCCGGCCCGTTGCCACCCGCGGCTTCCGCCTGATGATCGGCGGTCCGCAATGCAGCAAACCCTATGACGCCTCCATCCTCAACATATCGGCGATGAGTTTTGGCGCCCTTTCGGCCAATGCCATCCGCGCGCTGAACCGCGGCGCGAGGATTGGCGGCTTCGCGCATGACACGGGTGAGGGCGCCATCAGCCCCTACCACCGCGAGGGCGGTGGTGACCTCATCTGGGAAATCGGCTCCGGCTATTTCGGCTGCCGTACGCCCAATGGCCAGTTCGACCCCGGAAAATTCGCCGCCGCCGCCGCTGACCCGCAGATCAAGATGATCGAGGTGAAACTCAGCCAGGGCGCCAAGCCCGGGCATGGCGGTGTCTTGCCCAAGGCCAAGGTGACAGCGGAGATTGCAGAGATTCGCGGTGTGCCCATGGGCGAGGACTGCGTGTCGCCCGCGGGTCATTCGGCCTTTTCGACGCCTCTGGGGCTTCTCGAATTCCTCAACGAACTGCGCGTCCTGTCTCAGGGAAAGCCGGTCGGCTTCAAGCTTTGCATCGGACATCCGTGGGAGTTTCTCGGCATCGTCAAGGCCATGCTTGAAAGCGGCATCAGGCCGGACTTCATCGTGGTCGACGGCAAGGAGGGTGGCACGGGTGCAGCCCCGCTGGAGTTCATGGACCATCTCGGCATGCCGCTCCGGGACGGCTTGTCCTTCGTCCATGCCGCCCTCACGGGCGCGGGCCTGCGCGGCGATATCAGAATTGGCTGTGCGGGCAAGATCACCACCGGCTTCGACATGGCGCGCGTACTGGCGCTGGGCGCGGACTGGTGCAATGCCGCCCGCGGCTTCATGTTCGCCATCGGCTGCATACAGGCCCAGCAGTGCCACACCGGAGCCTGCCCCACGGGCGTTGCCACCCAGGATCCATCCCGCCAGCGGGCCCTGAATGTGGGCGACAAGGCCATACGCGTGGCGCATTTCCATGAGGAGACGGTGAAATCCCTGGCGGAAATCCTTGCCGCGGCGGGCTACGATGAACCCGGCCAACTGATGCCGCAGCACGTGATGCGGCGCTCACCCGATGGCCGCGTCCTGAGTTTCAAGGACCACTATCCGGCGCTGCAGCCCGGCGAGTTGCTGAAAGGCGCTCCGGGCACGGTCTTTGCCGAGCCTTGGTCACTGGCATCCAGCAGCAGCTTCTCGCCATCCGTCCCCGCATGCCATCCGGAGCCTGTGGCTGCATCGTGAAACACAAAAGGCACCGCCGGGGGCGATGCCTTTTGTGTGAGATGATGAAAACCAGCGATTACTTGATCTTGGTTTCCTTGAACTCGACGTGCTTCCTGGCGACGGGGTCGTACTTCTTGAACGACAGCTTGTCGGTCTTGGTGCGCGAGTTCTTCTTGGTCACGTAGAAGTAACCGGTGTCGGCGGTCGACGCCAGCTTGATCTTGATCACATTGCCTTTGGCCATAACGGTCTCCAAACCAGGAATTTGCGCCGATAGACCCGAATTGACGGCCAAAGTCAAGGCGCGGGGGGTGGTCGCCTGCGGTTTCTAAAGTACGATCTCGTCCTCGATCCAGTTCCTGCCCCGGTGATACTGGAAGGAGGCGGGGCAGTCCTGCGCGGGCAGCAGGCCTCGGTCGAGAAAGGGTTTGAGCCGCTGCAGCGCATCGATGGTGATGAGGGGCAGGTCGAGGGAGGCGATCTCGTCCAGGCTCAGCCAAGAGAGGGTGAGGAGCTCGCCGCCGCCGTCATGATGGGGCTGGTCGATGTTTGAGAGGTGTTCGGCATCGGCGACGAAGAAGCGGGAATCATAACGCCGCGTGCGGCCCGGCGGGGTGATCGCGCGCATGAACAGGGTGAGGCCGGAGAGGTCGGGTGCATCCGCAACCATGGAGCGCCCGAACAGAAGCCCCGCTTCCTCCCATGTCTCGCGCAGGGCGGCATGGGCGAGGCCCCGCGCGCGGCGCTCGCTCGGCCCGCCCCGCATGCGGGCCAGCAGCTTGGCAAGCGTTGCGGGGTGAAGGTCGCGGGCGGGCTTCACCCGGCAGTCCGCCGCATCGAGCCTGCCGCCGGGAAACACATATTTGTTGGGCATGAAGGCATGGCCCCCCGCGCGCTGGCCCATGAGAATGCGCGGCGCCCCGGACTGCCGCCGAACAAGGATCAGGGTCGCGGAATCCTTGGGCCTCAGAACCTTGGCATGCAGCAGCGACCCGGCGAATTCCGGATGATCGTAACTCATGCCTCATCCTGGTGGGCGGCATAGTCGAAGCCGTGCATGCGCAGCGCCCATTGCAGCCCCACGACCGCTCCCTTGACGGCCGGCATCAGGGCGAAGGTCAAGGCCAGCGTCACGGCCGTCCAGAGCGCGAAATGGACGGGCAGGGCGGGCGCCCAGAGCTTCTCCACCACCAGCACCAGCGGGATCACGATGTGCCCGACGATGAACATCGTGAAGTAGGGCGGCGCATCATCCGCGCGGTGGTGGTGCAGCTCCTCCCCGCACAGGTTGCAGCTGTCCGCCACCTTCAGATATTTGCCGAACATCCGCCCCTTGCCGCAGGCAGGGCAGGCACAGGCGAATCCGCGCCCCATGGCCTGCTTCCAGGAACGTTTGCCGGAGGCGTCAGGCGCCGGGGAATCGAGGGTCAAAGTCATGGGCATCGAAGATGGCGGCACCTCACGGCGAATTGAAGACAACCCCACGCCGCGCGACCCTCTGCCGCAAGGGGCCCTCATCCGGCCTGTCGGCCACCTTCTCCCATCCCTTCGGGACGGGAGAAGGGAATGATGATCTGCCAGCGTACCCTTCTCCCGTTGCGGCACGCAATGGGAGAAGGTGCCCGAAGGGCGGATGAGGGCTCTATCACGCGGCAGAGCCGCCTCAGCGCTTGCGCCCCTTGCCGCCCCTGAATGGCCGGCTCGGCGTCTTCACCGCGCGCCGCCCGGCGGGCTTGCCCTCCTTGGCCTCCGAGACGACCTCGAAGCGCATGCCGCCGGAGACGGGGGTGGCTTCAACGAGGCGCACCTCCAGCCGGTCGCCCAGCTGGTAGGTCTCGCCCGAGCGTTCACCGATCAACGCATGGCGGGCCTTGTCATATACGAAATACTCCCGCCCCAGCGTGGTGACGGGCACGAAGCCGTCGGCGCCTGAATCGTCCAGCTTCACGAACAGCCCGGCACTGACCACGCCGCCGATGCGCCCGCG
>CAIYXE010000791.1 GCA_903930095.1 uncultured Hyphomicrobiales bacterium | reverse complement strand
TCACAAGATTCCAGTCCCAGCCGGTCACACCCGCGCGGGCCAGCTTGCGCCGGCGCATCTGCGGAACAGCCCGGCTCTGCACCCCAGGTTCCCCGGCAAGGATTGCCAGCGCCCGGCAGATGATGCCTGATGCCACGATCGGATAGAGCTTCCTGTCGTCCTCATCGCAAGACGGATGCACATCGGCCTCGACGATGCCGCCCGGGAGAACGTTCACGTCAGCCAGAATGTCGGACCAGCGCCGGGGACTCAAACGCTGGAGATAGACACCTTCGACATGCTCTGCGACCTGTCGCGCATAAACGATGTGCGCATCACGTCTGCCGGTGTGATCCGTAACCTCGAAGATCACCTCGGCATGTGGCAGGCGCAACGGCTCGTACATGCGGCGCATGGCAGCCTGCTCGGTGTCGTCGGCATCGAATGCCATCTGGTCTTCGAAGACGTAGACAGGCGCAGCCTCGATGCCGGTCAACAGGTTTCCGTGCCAGAACCTGTCTGCACGGGTGGAAGCGATACGCTTGAGTTCATAGGCCATCGGGACTTTCATGGATTTCTCTCCCAGCAGGTTGTGTGGAACGGACAGAAACGGCAGACATGGAAATCGGGGCTGGCGGCAATGCGCGGCGGCAGGTCATTGGCCTCGGCGGCGCGGATGATCTCGACCGCCTTGTCGGAGAGCCCCTGTGCGATGTGCGGAACGAAGGGCACCTTCTCGTGGTGAAGCTCCTGGGTATCCTTGTTGAGGCAGGTAAAAAGCGCGACCTCGAGCTCCATGTAGGCCATGTAGAGTTGGAGCTGGGCGTAGTAGACGGGCTTCGACAGCTCGACCCCACGCTTCACCACGTCCGCCCAGGATTTTGCCTTGAGGGCCTTGTGCTCGAAGAGGGCTGGCCACGCGATGCCGATGTCCGGCCCGCTGACGATCACGCCGTCGATGTGTCCCTTGATGCGGCCGCCAGCCGTCTCGAAGCCGAACTGCCCGCCGTCGCGGCGCTGGGTCAGCAGATCGAAACCGGCGGCCTTGAGCCAGCGGATGGAGAGTTCCTCAAACTGATGCCCCGCCGCGAAGATGCGCAGCGTCTGGCCAGAGAAGGCCTTGTCGGGATCATGCGGCGTGTGGGTGTATTCATAGACGAGACGGCGGCTGCAGGCTTCGCCGATGCGGCTGCCACCCAGATAGCTGCGCTTCGGCTGCGCCTCGTTCTGCGCCACCAGCGCGCGATCGATCAGCGCATTGACGCGTAAGCTCAATGGCGGGATTGTGCCGCCATAGACGAAGCCGGATTCATGATTGAGATCGATCATCATCGCGGGCCTCAAAAGGGGATTTCGCCGCGGTTCGACTGGCGCAGCATCGAATCCTGGAAGCCGTCGACGCAGGCCTCGATGATGCGGTCGATCTCCTCCGTGGTGCGGTTGAGAAAGGGATCCATCAGATCCATCTCGTTCAGCACCTCCGCGAGGAAGTGGCGCGCATCAGCGATGGCGCGCTTTTCCATGTCAGTCTTGTCGATCATGCCGTTGTTCTCCATTGCGAGCGCGGAGCCGAGGTTCAGGCAGCACAGCGAGCAGAAGCGGTGAAAGGGATAGAGGTCGTAACGGAGCGACAGGCAGAAGCCGAAGCCGCGGGCCTGCCTGCCGCAGAGGGCGCATGGGACTATCCGGCCAAGAGCAGACTGGTCAGGGCGCCGGAACTTTCCGGCTTCTCCCTGATCCGCCGCGAGGCCAGGACGATGAAGTGGGAGATGGCGTTGTCCGCCATCGCCTCGAGATCGCGCAGGCTGAGCGTGCTTATGGGACGGTCGAGCCTTCCTCTTGCCTCCAGCCATGCGCCGATCTCCCTTGCCGCTTCACGCGTCACGTGAGCCTGCCATTCGTCATCCGTCATGGGCCCCGCCTCAGCTGGCGAGCCACGCCGGGCCGGGCTTGGCAGCCGGAGCCGGTGCGGCGGCCGGAGCAGACTGCGGAGCGGGCGCGGGTGCAGGCCCAGCAGCAGGCTGAGACGTCGCACTTGCGCTGAGGGCTCCACCCCAGGCGGGCTTCGTCGCTGCCGGTGCGGCCGCATTGCCCTGCCCCCATGCAGGTTTGTCACCTTCAGGCTTCGCCGCAGCGCGCGGACGGGCGGAGGGTGCCGGCGGCACGTGCTCGCCGTTCATCACCTTCTGCCATTCCGGCTCATTGGGCAGCACCACGCGGTCGAGCCGGTTGCGGTCCGCGTAGCGCGGGTTGTCGCTGGGTTCGATCCTGATCTTGCCGATGAAGGTGATGCCCGACATCTGGGAAAGGCCTTCCAGCAGGCGACGGGCCTTCGCCGCCTCGCTCATGTCCTGGGGATCGAGGCCGAGCGCGCTGTCGATCATGGAGCGGAAGGTCGACTTGGTGATCTTCCAGCCGATGGAGACGCCCTGCTCGTCAACTTTCCCACCGATGACGGTGAAGAACTGCCAGAACTTGCGCCGGGCATAGAGGCCCTCGGCCACGGTGAACTCGGCATCGATCTGCTGGACGTCGCTGCCGGGAGAATTGGAGGGCTTGAGCAGCCTCGCATCGGCAGGGCTCGCGCCATCAATCGTCCCCGGCTTGAAGATCATGGTGATCTTCGCGAAGGTGCCATCCGGAATGATTTCGGTGGCGATCTGCGGCTGCACGTCGTTCATGTCATAGGTCATGGGTTCAACCTTTCTTGTGAGCGTGGATCTTGGTGAGAAGGGCGGCGAGATCGGCGGGCTCGGTGACGGCGAGCCTGCCGGATCGGTCTTTTGCGGGGAGGCCGTAGGGGTTCACGGTCTGGCACACGAGGCGGCGGGTGCGGCCCTTCACCGGGTCATGCCGCCAGCCGTCACCCTCAGGCTCGAAGAGGCCTAAGGTGGCGACCTGGTCGAGGATGCCGGGCAATTCGCGGGCAACCTTTCCGCCCTCGAGCTGTGGCTGCCAGTTGGACCGCCCGAACTCGTCGTTGATCTGCTCGAGGATGCCGACGAAGATCGTGGTCTTGCCCTCGGCATGCTGCAGGTGCTTGAGCAGCGTGATGACCTCCCTGGCCAGCAAGCCATAGGCACCGCGCACGTCGGGCTTGCCGGTCCGTTCCGAGAAGGCTTCGGGCTGCTGCTTCGCCCAGGCCATGGCTTGGCGCGTGAGGTCGGTGAGCGAGTCGACGAAGATGTAGCGCTTGGCCTCGACAAGAGCCGCGAGATCCGGATAGGTCTTCGCCACATGGGCGTGATGCCCCTCGGAGTAGTAACCATTCGGATCGGCGGCGGGATTGACGCCGCCAATCAGGCAGGCGATGTCGCGCGCGTCCTCGAAGCTGCGGATGGGGATGCTGTCACCGTCCCAGTCCTGCACCGACATGAGGCCCGCCTCGAAGTCGAGACACAGCGTGTCCTTGCCGGGCAGCGCCTTCATGAGCGAGGTCGTGCCCGAGCCGCTCGGCCCCAGGACACAGAGCGTGGTCCTGGCGATGGCGGTCGAGAGCCGCATCGCGGCGGTGACGAG
>CAIYXE010000790.1 GCA_903930095.1 uncultured Hyphomicrobiales bacterium | reverse complement strand
CGGGCGGCGCGCCCGAAGGCGTTGGTGGCTTCCTCCGCATCGGCAAGGGCAGGCACGAGGGCGTCGAGGAGGACCTTCTGCGCTTCCGTCTTGTCGTTCTGTTCGACAAGCGTGCGGATCAGTTGCCGGGTGCGGTCGCTAAGGAAGCCAAGCCGGGTGTTGAGCTGATCGGCACCGCGCACAGGATCGGCAAGAGCGGCGGCCAGCTGTTCGGCCCCGGCGCTGGCATCGACCCCCATCGTCGTCCCGAAGTCGCGGGCGATGGCGACCGCACGGCCGATCTCGTCAACCCCGATCCGCCCGGCGCGAAGAAGCGCCACCTCCATCTCGCGGGCGGCGGTGACCGAGACCCCGCCGGCCGCGGCGGCGTTGAGCGCAACCTGTTCAAGCTGGGCGGCGGTAGCGCCCGAGGCCCGGCCGACGCCGGCAAGGGCGACGGCAACCGCGCGGGTCGACGCATCGTTCGCCACCCAGGCGGCGGTCAGACCCGCCACCGTTGCAGCAACACCGGCCACGGCAGCACCCACAACACCCAGGCTTGAGCCGAGCGCCGCGATGGTGCCGCGCAGGCCCCCGAAGGCCTGCGTGACCTGCCCGCCCTGTTGCAGCAGGATGGTCATCGGCGACATGCCGGTTGAGAGCGACGCCACCACATCGTTGAATGTGTATTGAAGCGTGAGGAGCTGGTTGCGGGTCAGGCGGCTTGCCCCGCCCATGCCGCGGATCGCCTGGGCGGTCTGGTCGAAGCGCTGCCTGGCCAGCACCTGGGCGGCGGCCTGTTCGGCGGACGTGATCGCGCCGCGCCTTGCAAGCGCGGCATATTCGGCAAGCTCCTGATTGAGTTTTGCCTGGGCAGCACCCAGGGGATCGATCGCCGCGCGGAGCGCCATGGCCCGCGCCCGGAAGCCTTCGGCCTCGCGTGCCGCCTCCTCGAATACCCCGGCGGATTCCCGGGCGGATTTGGGAGCCGGGCGGTCGATATTGAGGACGGTGTTGAACCGCTTCTGTGCCGCTTCCGCCTCGCCCGCGAGCCGTGCGGCCTCAGCGAGGCGCTTGAGCCTTGCCGTCTCGCGCTCGGTTGCGGCTCCGCTGCGGTCGATCGCCTTTTCGACCGTGCCGAAGGCGGCCTCGCCCGCCTGGCCCACTTCGGCAAAGGCGCGCTTGATCTCCGCCTTGCCTTCGACGCCGAGGCGGATGGAGATATTCGTGGCGCTCATGATGGATCAGCGTTCCGGCGATAGGCGTTGACGATGACGGGTTCGATCTCGGGCAGGACATCGACGAGAAGCGGGTTGAGGGCGCCCATGGCCGAAGCCAGGATCAGCACAGCCCCGAAATCGAGCGCATAGACGCCGCCCATCACCGCCCGCACTTGACCTGCCGAGCGGCGGATCACTTCCCAGGCGACAAGGCCCTCGGGAGTTAACGGTGCCTGTTCGTCATAGGGACAGCCCGCGCAGCGGGAGGGACAAGCGGCGCAATAGCTGTCGCCCCCTTCAAAGTGCCAGCGGCTGAGGGCGATCAGACGTTTTTTTCGTCGAGCCTCATCAGCGCCGGGCCGGCATAGAGCCGGTCGATAGCCTCGAAGGCGGGCCACAGATCGAGGAGTTGCAGGATCGTCGTTTCGCCGGGGTCAACGGGTTTCCCTGCCGCATCGCCGATTCCCTCCCAGGCGAGGATGCCGGAGAGTGTCAGCGAACGGGTGAAGGCGGCCCCGGCCTCGGCCATGGCCTGCGCGCCGCCCGGCTTCAGGGTATCGGCGGCGGCGGCCCGGGCGGTCAGCATCGCCGCCACCGAAACCGGGCGGAAGCGGACGCGAACGCCGGGCAGGATATCGAGCCAGAAGGGTTCGGCGGACAGAGGATCGAGCTTGAGCATGACGGCTCCTTCGGGAACGGGCGGGTTGCGGGAAAGGGAGGATCAGTAGGAAGCCACATCGTTCGTCAGAACGGCGGTGAAGGTCTTGTTGAGCACCGGATCGAGAGCCGCTTGCCACGCGAACGGCATCTGGATGCCGCCCGGCCCCTGGATTTGCCGGTTGCCGCGTGGCAGGAATACGCGATGCGCGGTGAAGAGCAGCGAGCGGCTGGCGTCGATGGTCCAGCCGAAAGCGATCTCGCAGGGCGTGCGCGCGATGGCCTGATCGACGAGGCTGGTATCCTGGAAGCGCGCGTTGAGGGTGCCTGAGCACTTGATGACGCCCGGATCGGCGTCGGCAATCCGTCCATCGGACCGGATCACCTCGATCTTTTCGAGATTGTTCGAATACATCAGCTCCGCTGAGACGATGTTGCCGAGCACCGAGCCGTTGCGGGTGATCGATCCCTGGAACTGGCTGAAGCGCTCGATATCGAAGGAAGCCGGCGATCCGGCGGCGGTGCTTGCGGCTACAGCCTCGCCCTGGGCGATCACGTTGACGGTTGCCGAGAGCAATCCCGAACGCTGGGCCTGGACGGAGAGGCTGTTGGCGCGCGCCCCGTAGTTCATGCCGAAGAACGGCACGTCCGGCAGCCCGATCTAGATCGACAGCGACGGCAAGTTCTGGCCGCCCGAGACGAAGGTGTGGCTGTTGGCGCCGCCCGACAGGTTTGCGCCCGAGACCGCGCCATTCGAGGTGGGTGCGGTGGAGG
>CAIYXE010000789.1 GCA_903930095.1 uncultured Hyphomicrobiales bacterium | reverse complement strand
CGAAGGGCCGCAGGACAAGGTGCTGGAGCAGGTTGCCAAGGGCACCCTGCCCAATACCCGCTGGAACAAGCAGCACATCATTCGCGAGCTGGAGGGCGACGGCACCAGCCTGGACAGCGAAGTGCGGGCCGTCTACGGCCCCTGGATGGTGGAGAGCATGACCACGCTGCGCCTGGTCAGTCTCAACGCCGATGTGCAGTTCGCCCTCAAGTCGGACTATGCCAAGTCCTTCTGGCCCTATATCGACAGCCTGACGACCCACTCGTTCGTGGATGAATCCATGCTGGCGGCGCTTGTCGGCCGCGACCTTTTCGCGGAAGGCGAGACGAGCGCCACCCGGCGAGACTTTCGGGTGCAGTGCCGTCACGCCTTTGAGGATATGCTGCGGGTCGGCGGGCTCTCCGAGTGGCACGACGAAGTGCGGGGCAGCGGCCGCGCCAAGACGCGCCGCTACCACTACGCCCTCGCCTATCCGCAGCAGATGGAACTCGGCCTGGAGGCCCCCGTGGTGGACGTGTGACCGCAGTGTCATCACACCACAGTGTGACTACACTGTAGTGTCCTAAGCTTTCTTTTCCAGCTCGCTGATGCTGGCCCGCCCGTACTTCTTCAGCAGCAGGTCGATGGCCTCGAGATAGAGGTCGTGAGGCTTGCGCTCATGCGTGAAGGCAATTGTGTCGATTTCGCGCTTCACGGTGGGGTCAAGGTAGAGCCCTACCCGCTTGTAGGGCTTGCCATTGGCTGACGCGGGCGCCTCGTCTGGAGAGGATGGTGCCGGAGTTGCGTGCTCCTGGGCAAGCCTGTGGATGGTGGCCATTTCGGCTTCGGGTTCCGCCAGCATACCGGCGAGAGAGACGCGACCTTTAGGCGGCATGGCGGGCGCCCTCCGTGCGTTTCCCGATCCACTCCAGCAGCAGGCGCACTTCCTTGGCGGCTTTTCCGGTCGGGTCGCGTTCGGTGACCCCCTGCCCTAGCGCCGCGGCGTCCACATGGTCGGCCCGCGTCACAAAGGCAGGTTCGGCAAGGTGACCCATGGTGTTCAGCGCCCTGCCCGCGTCGGTGATGCGCATGTTGCGCCCGGCCGGACAATGGTTGAGCACGAAGGCGAACGGCTTGCTGAGACGCAGAAGGCTGGCCACGGTCGGCTTTGCCGCCTCGATGTCCATGATGCTCGGCCGCACCGGGATGAGGCACAGGTCAGCCACCTGCATGGCGGCGGCGGTAGCAGGCGTGTCCTGCCCGGCCGTGTCGATGACTATGTAGTCGTAGCCGTGCTTCTTGAGGCCCGCCAAGGCGGTCGGCAGCTGCGCGGCGGTCGTGGTGTCTACCGGCGGGGCTGCGGCCTCGCGGCGGCTGTACCAGTTCCGGGCGGAGCCCTGGGGGTCGAGGTCGAGCACATAGGCTTTGTGCCCGGCTTCCTCGGCGGCGACGGCTAGGGAGATGGCGAGGGTGCTTTTGCCCGTCCCGCCCTTTTGGGTGACGAAGGTGATGGTTTTCATGGCTCACACTATGACACTGCGACGTGACCGCACCATAGAGCGGCAGTGTTAATGCACTATGACCCTATGGCACTACCGCGCCATAGTGTGATAACACTATGGTGTCAAAATCAGAGGCGCGTCCTCGGTGCGCGGGTCCGCTCGAAGCTCCGGATTGCGCCCATGTTTCTCTGCGGCGCAGCCGCCGCTTCTGTTTGCGGCGTGATGGGCGGCCACAAGCCTGGCGTCTAGGTTTCCGACCGCTACGCCGGCCAGCAGGAGATGGCCGCGGCCCATCAGGTCTGCCTTGCCCCATGTGCTGCGCGAGGCCAGGCTGCTGGCCACACCCCCATCGGTTCGTGTACGTTTACAAAGAGAGAGCGCAGACGACTACGCTGGCACCAAGAAGCTTGGGGCCGTGCCAGCGTCTGCAACTGTCGCCCCATCGTCGCATGAAGTATAACATTCGGAACGCAATGCTGGGCAGATTGGCAGCAAAGTGAGGTAGGGTCGGAGATGGATGAGGCAGCGAATTTCCTGAAAATCCGGCGGCAGGATGCGGGGGCTGGGGGGCCTGTAGGTGGGCTGGACGGTCTGCGGAACGGCGCGCTTGATGCCATTCTGGTGGATCAGGTTTTCGCGGCGGACCTTTGCGCCGCGATGGTCACGGCCCTGGAGAACAACGCTCCGGGGTTTGAGGTGACCGAGTTTCCCGGCCCGTTCCGATCATTCTTTTACGGTCGCAATCTAAATTTGAATGCGCCGGATCTGGAGGATTATTTCGCGGCGGCCTCTCGGTTTGAGGCCGATCTGACGCGCTTTGGGGCCAGCCTTGGCATCGAAATTGCCGGACGCGTTCTGGCGGTCCTGTCGGCCCTGGACGGCGGGCGGCCCTTTGCGCCGGCCCCCGGCCCCGGGACCAGCCGGCATTTCGCCATGACCTTCCGTGGCCATCGGACGGGCGGCTATATTCCGGCCCATTTCGACAATGAACAGGGCTTTCGCCCCAGCTATCGCCATATCGCAGAGGCGACCGAGGGCGATATCCTGTCCGTCGTCGTGACTTTGG
>CAIYXE010000788.1 GCA_903930095.1 uncultured Hyphomicrobiales bacterium | reverse complement strand
TGGTGCGTTCGATTTCGGATTCCAAAGACTGAACACGTTGTTCCAATTCGGACACGGAGAGGAGATCGAGTGCCTCGCCGACGGTGATGGCGGCGGGCTTCTTCGGCAGGTCTTCGAATGTCATGGTGCTTCTCCTTTGACTGTCATTTTGTCATTGCCGGGCCACCTCCTTCAACCCAAACTGACATCCGGAACGTTTCCGGAGGAGTTTCCATGAAGCATATGACCGCCATCGCCATCACCAGCCCGGGTGGCCCAGAGGTGCTGAGGCCCGTCGAATTGCCGGTGCCCGTGCCGCGTCCCGGTGAAATCCTGGTGCGGGTGAAGGCGGCGGGCGTCAACCGGCCGGATGTGCTGCAGCGCCAGGGAGCCTATCCGCCGCCCCCGGGAGCGCCCGAAACGCCGGGTCTCGAGATCGCCGGTGAGGTTGCAGCCCTGGGCGAGGGGGCCAGGCGCTACGAGGTGGGAGACCGGGTCTGCGCCCTCGTGCCGGGCGGGGGCTATGCCGAGTATGCCGTGGTGCACGAGGACAATGCGCTGCCCGTGCCGCCGGGCCTCTCCTTCACTGAGGCGGCCGCGATCCCCGAGACGTTCTTCACGGTGTGGACCAACGTCTTCGACAGGGGACGGCTGAAGGAAGGCGAGACCTTGCTGGTGCATGGCGGCTCGAGCGGCATCGGCACCACCGCCATCATGCTGGGCAAGGCCTTCGGCGCGGTGGTGGCCGTGACGGCGGGCACGGAGGAGAAATGCAGCGCCTGCCGCGCGCTGGGGGCGGATCTCGCCATCAACTACCGCACGGCCGATTTCGCCGCCGTGCTGGCGGAAAGGGGCATCCGGCCGGACGTGATCCTCGACATGGTCGGCGGCGAGTATGTGGCGAAGAACCTGAAGGTTGCCGCCATGCATGGCCGCATCGTGATGATCGCCTTCCAGAAGGGTTCACGCTTCGAGGCGGACTGGATGCCCATCATGCTGAAGCGCCTGACCTTCACCGGCTCGACCCTGAGGCCCCGCAGCGTCGCCGAAAAGGCCGAGATCGCCCGGGCGCTGGAAAGGCAGGTCTGGCCCCTGTTCGGGGCGGAGCAGTTGAAGCCCATCATCTTCCGCACATTCCCCCTTGCGGAGGCCGCCGCCGCCCATGCCCTGATGGAATCGAGCGAGCATATCGGCAAGATCGTGCTGCTCACGTGAGCGTGGCCGGCCCGTCGATTGCCAGTTGCGCGGGGGCTTGCGCGGCTCTATATGAGCCTATCCCCACCAAGCTGTCGTTGAGACAGGGAACCTGAAACACCGGTTCTCAAGGAGAGAAAGATCATGTCCCGCATACCGCTGATGCCCAAGGCCACCGCCGTCTGGCTCGTCGAGAATACCGGGCTCACCTTCCGCCAGATCGCCGATTTCTGCCACCTGCACGAACTTGAGGTGAAGGGCATTGCCGACGGTGACGTGGCGGCCGGCATCAAGGGCATGGACCCGGTGACGGGCGGACAGCTCACCCGTGAGGAGATCGAGAAGGGCGAGAAGGACCCGGAGTACCGGCTCAAGATCCTCGAGTCCAAGGTGAACATCCAGGTCCAGAAGGCGACCTCGGGTCCGCGCTATACGCCGGTCTCCCGCCGCGGCGACCGTCCGGACGCCATCGCCTGGTTGCTCCGCTATCATCCTGAACTGCCGGATTCCGCCATCATGAAGCTCGTCGGCACAACCAAGTCGACGATCACATCCGTGCGCGACAGGTCGCACTGGAACGCCGCCAACATCAAGCCGGTCGACCCCGTCTCGCTCGGTATCTGCTCGCAGCTCGATCTCGATTTCGCGGTGCAGAAGGCCGCGCGCAAGGCCGGCAAGCCCGCAAACGAGGCAGCCCCGGTCCGCACCCTCATTCCTGCTTCCGAAGTCGAGGGGACGGCGGCCCATGCCGCCGCGCATGCCGAGGACGAGCAGCCCACCTTCGCATCAACCGCACCCGCTCCGCGCGAAGAAGAGCGCGCTTATGACGCCGACTCGGTTTTTGCCAAGCTCAAGCCGCTCTCCCGCAGGAACGTGGACGAGGAATAGGCCCGATGCGCATTCTCGTGGTGGGTGCCGCGGGCACCGTGGGACAGGCGGCGGTAAAGGCACTTTCCCCGCGTCATGAGATCGTGCACGCCGGCCGCAGTGCTGGTGACGTGACGGTCGACCTGATGGATGAGGCGTCGGTGACGGCGATGTATGCCCGGCTCGGCAAAGTCGATGCCGTCATCGCCTGTGCGGGCCACGTGCATTTCGGCCCGCTCGCCAGCATGTCGCCGGAGCAGTTCCGCAAGGGCCTGGATGACAAGCTCATGGGGCAGATCAACCTTGTGCTGCTCGGCCTGACATTTGTGAACGACGGCGGCTCCTTCACGCTGACCAGTGGCGTTCTGGACCGTGACCCCGTGCGCCAGGGCGCCAATGCCGCCGCCGTCAATGGCGCGATCGGCGCCTTCGTCAGGTCGGCCGCGATCGAGATGCCGCGCGGGCTTCGTATCAATGCGGTGAGCCCGGGGCTTCTCGAGGAATCCGAGAAGAAATACGAAGGCTTCTTCCCCGGCCATGAGCCCGTGTCATCCGCCCGCGTCGGACTTGCCTATGTGAAGAGCGTCGAGGGCGCACTCACCGGTCAGGTCATCGCCGCCGGGTGATTGCCGAAGCGGCTGCCGGGCTGATAGCCTCTCCCGTCTGAGGAGAGCGTCCATGCCGCGTGACAGTCGATTCGACATTCTGTTCGAGCCCGTGAGGATCGGGCCCGTCACGGCGCCCAACCGCTTCTATCAGGTGCCGCACTGCACCGGCATGGGCTACCAGCTGCCTGCCACGCTGGCCGCCATGCGCGGCATCAAGGCGGAAGGCGGCTGGGGTGTGGTCAACACCGAATACTGCTCCATTCATCCGTCTTCTGACGATATTCCCCACCCCTTCGCCAGTCTCTGGGACGAGGGCGACGTCAGGAACATGGCGGCCATGGCGGATGCGGTCCATGCCCATGGCGCGCTGGCCGGCACTGAGCTCTGGTATGGCGGCATGCGGTCATCGAACCACCAGTCCCGCGAGGTTGCCCTCGCGCCGTCGAGCTTGCCCGCGATGGAATCGCCCTGGCAATGCGCCCGCATGGACCTGGACGACATCCGCCAGTTCAGGGCCTGGCACCGTGCTGCGGCGCTCCGGGCGCGGCAGGCGGGCATGGACATCGTCTATGTCTACGCCGCGCACAGCTACATTCTCGGCCAGTTCCTCGACCGCGACATGAATGCCCGCGGCGATGCCTATGGCGGTGATCTCATGGCCCGCGCGCGGCTTTTGCGTGAGGTGCTGTCCGATACGCGCGATGCGATCGGCGGCACCTGCGGCATCGCGCTCAGGATCGAGGTCGACAACGAGGACGGCGGCGGCTTCGCGGAGCGTTCTGAGCTTCTCGCATCGCTTGCGCCCATGGTCGACCTCTTCGATGTGACGATCGCGGACTATTCGCAGGAGATGGGCGGATCGCGCTTCGTCAGGCAGGCCTCGCTCGAGCCCAGCATCGCGCATGTGCGGCAGGTGACGGGCAAGCCCGTCGTCAGCGTCGGCCGCTTCACCAGTCCTGAAACCATGCTGGACCAGGTGAAGCGCGGCATCGTGGACCTGATCGGTGCGGCGCGGCCCTCGATCGCCGATCCGTTCCTGCCTGCCAAGATCGCCGATGGCCGCGAGGACGACATCCGCGAATGCATCGGCTGCAACATCTGCTATGCGCATAACAGCCGGGGCGCTGCGATCCGCTGCACGCAGAACCCCACCATGGGCGAGGAGTGGCGGCGCGGCTGGCACCCGGAGAAGATTGCTCTCGCAAAGACGCGAGAGCAGGTGCTGGTCGTCGGCGCGGGGCCCGCGGGCCTCGAGGCGGGCCTCATGCTGGCCAGGCGCGGGCACGAGGTGAAGATCGCCGATGCCGGCCAGTCCCCCGGTGGCCGCCTGCAGTGGGAGACGAAGTTGCCGGGCCTGGCCGAATGGGCACGCGTGCGGGACTGGCGGCTGCACCAGATCGCGAAGCTCGCCAATGTCGAGATCTTCCGCGAGAGCCCGATGACGGCGGAGGACGTGATCGAACTGGGCCTGCCGCATGTGGTCGTGGCCACCGGCAGCCAGTGGCGCAAGGACGGCCGTGGACGGAGCTTGAGGGCGCCGGTTGCCTCCTTCGGCGATGCCCGAACACTGCGGCCGGAGCAGGTGATGGCGGGAACGCGCGTGAATGGACCCGCCGTGGTCTTCGATGACGACCAGTATTACGTGGCTGCCGGCATCGCTGAGCACCTGGCGCGGCAGGGCGTGGCCGTCACCTATGTCACCAGCGCCGGCCGGGTGGCGGAATGGTCAGACTACACCGCTGAGCAGGCGCGCAGCCATGCGCGGCTTCTGGAACTGGGCGTCACGGTGATCGTCAACACGCTGGTGAGCGGCTTGCGCCCGGGATCTGCTGTGCTGCGCTGCGCCTATTCGGGCAGCGAGCGGGAGATCGCGGCAGAGCGTTTCGTGCCCGTCACCTCGCGCGAGGCAGAGGATTCGCTCTATCACACGCTGAAGGGCAGGGGC
>CAIYXE010000787.1 GCA_903930095.1 uncultured Hyphomicrobiales bacterium | reverse complement strand
GCCCAAGGACGCTCAGGATGAGGCCTCCCCCGCCGATATCCAGGTGAAGTATGACGGGCTCGGCGTGGCCCCCATCCTCAACGTCGCCACCGCCAATTCCCGCCGCTCCTTCGCGGTGGGGGACGAGGTTCCCTTCCTCGCCAGCAGCAATTATCCGGCCTTCATCGCGCGCAAGGAAATCCGCATCTTCGCCACCGGCCGCCATGCGCCCGAATCCCCCGTTGCGGTGGTGAAGGTCGATGCCACGGGACAGGCCAGCTGGCAGATGCCGCCGGCCGAGGACACCGGGGGGCTCGATGAGTTCGCCTATGTGCTCCGCGTCTATGACGGGCAGGGCCGTTTCGACGAGACGCGGCCGCTGACGCTGGCCCGCCGCTCCGCCCTGGCAGTCGCACCCGACACGGAGCCCGGCGCGGCGCCCGGCTATTCGGATGACAACACCGCCTTCCGCAACATCCGCGTCGAGGGTGGCGCCATCACCGTGGCGGGGCGTGACATTCCGGGCCGTGCCCGCGTCAGCGTGCTGGGGGAGACGATCCCCGTCGATCCGCAAGGCCGCTTCGTCGTGCAGCGCATCCTGCCGCCGGGCGAGCATGAGGTGAATGTGGCGCTGTCGGGCGGGAAGGAGGGGGCCGTCACCTTCAACCGGTCCGTCAACATCCCGTCCTCCGAATGGTTCTATGTGGGCCTTGCGGACCTGACACTGGGCAGCAATTCGGGTTCCAAGAACATCGAGGCGGTGAAGCCCGGGGAGTATGACGGCGTCTATACCAAGGGCCGCGCCGCCTTCTATCTGAAGGGCAAGATCAAGGGCAGCTATCTCCTCACCGCCGCCGCAGACACGGGCGAGGATTCGGTCGAGAACATGTTCACGGGCCTCGACGAGAAGGACCCGCGGAGCCTTCTCCGCCGCATCGACCCCGATGATTACTATGCCGTCTATGGCGATGACTCGGTGGGCATCGAGGATGCGCCGACCAGCGGCAAGTTCTATGTCCGCCTCGAGCGGGGCGGCAGCCGGGTGCTGTGGGGCAATTTCAAGACCGACATCCGCGGCACCGAATTCCTCCGCAATGACCGCGGCCTCTATGGCGCCAATCTCGTGCTGAAGTCGGACCGCATGGTGGCCTCGGGGGAGCGCGCTGGTGAGCTTCACGCCTATGCCGCCCAGCCCGGCACCTTGCCACAGCGCGACGTGCTGCGCGGCACGGGGGGCTCTGCCTATTTCCTCACCCGGCGTGACATCACGGTCGGCTCTGAGACGCTCTACATCGAGGTGCGCAATCCCGTCACCGGCACCGTGGTGAACCGCCAGCAGCTGCGCTTCGGCCATGACTACACCATCGACTATCTGCAGGGCATGGTGATGCTGGACAAGCCGCTGTCCTCCAGCGCCGCCGACGGCGCGGTGGTGCATGATGGGGCGCTGGGCGGCAATGACCAGTATCTGGTGGTGGCCTATGAGTTCACGCCCGCGGCGGGTGATGTTGACGGCTATGTCTATGGTGGCCGCGCCCAGCAGTGGATCGGTGATCACCTGCGGCTGGGCGCCACCGGCGCCATGGAGAAGACGGGTGACGCGGACCAGACCCTGGTCGGTGCCGATGTGCAGATCTACAAATCCGAGCGCACATTCATCGAGGCCGAGGTGGCGCAATCCGAAGGGCCTGGTTTCGGCTTCTCGGAATCGGTCAATGGTGGCCTCACCGTCACTGATACGGCGCCTGTGGGTGCCGGCCAGCGCGCCATGGCCTATCGCGTGCTCTCCCGCCTCGATGTGGGCGAGGTGGTGCCGGGTGCGAAGGGCGACCTGCAATTCAGCTACGCCTACAAGGAGCAGGGCTTCGCCACGCTGGACGAGCAGGTGGCGGAAAACCGCACGGAGTTGGGCCTCAAGGGCGACCTCGCCCTGTCGGACCGGCTGAGCCTCAACCTTTATGGCGACCAGCTGAACACCGGCGGTGACACGCGCAACCGCCGCGGTGGTGCCGGCCTCACCTATGAACTGGCCGAACAGCTCTTCCTCTCCGCAGGGGCGGAGCATGTGGCGGTGAACGAACCCAGTCAGAACCGCGATGGCCAGCGCACGGACGCCGCCCTGAAGCTCGAGCGGGTGATCAGCGAGGATGCCTCCGTCTACGCCTTCGGCCAGGTGACGCTCGACCGCAGCGGCGACATCGGCAACAATGACCGCGCCGGCATTGGCGGCAGCCGCGCGCTCACCGACACGATGGATGCATCGGGTGAGGTCTCCTACGGCACCAATGGTTTCGGCGGCCGCGCGCTGCTGAGCTATGAGCCGGTGGCCGCTGACCGCTATTACATCGGCTATGCGCTGGACCCTGACAGCTGGGCCGACAAGGACTTTCTCTCGGGCGGCAGCACGGAGGATCTGGGCGGCATCATTGCCGGGGTAAAGCACGGCTACAGCGAACGCCTCTCCGTCTATGCCGAAACCAAATATGACCTGTGGGACATCCAGCCGAGCCTCACCCAGGTCTATGGCGTCAGCTACACGCCCACGCCCGTGTGGAAGCTGGGCGGTGCGGTTGAGGCCGGCACGGTGTGGGGTGACTCGGCCGATGACGGCTTCCAGCAGGGCGACTTCCAGCGCACCGCCGTGTCACTCACCCTTGCCTATTCGCCGGACGAGAAGATGAGCGCCGCCATCAAGGGCGAGGTGCGCGTCGACAATTCGGATGATAATTCAGACGACCTCACGGCCTATTATTTCGCAGCACGCTTCAACCACGTCATCAACCCGGACTGGCGTTTCCTCGCCACTGCCGATGCGGTGATCTCGGATGCCTCCGAGTCGACGCGTGACGGCGACTATGTGGAAGCCTCGATCGGTTATGCCTACCGCCCCGTCGCCAATGACCGGCTGAACGCGCTGGTGAAATACACCTACCTCTATGACCTGCCGGGCCCTGACCAGGTGACCTTCGACGGCTCGGCGGATGGCCCCTCCCAGCGCAGCAACATCTTCAGTCTCGATGCCTCCTATGACGTGACGGAGATGCTGACGCTCGGCGGCAAATATGGCGTCCGCATCGGCGAGATCCAGCAGCGCAGCGGGGATGACGGCTGGGAGTCGTCCTCCGCACAGATCGCCATCATCCGGGCGGATCTCCATGTCGTGCGGAACTGGGACGTGCTCGTCGAAGGCCGCTCCCTGTGGGAGAACACGGCGGACAGCGCGCAACTGGGCGCGGTTGCCGCCGTCTACCGCCAGATCAGCGACAATTTCGAAGTCGGCGTCGGCTATAACTTCGGCCGCTATTCGGATGACCTGGCTGACCTGACGGCGAACGACCAGGGCTTCTTCATCAACGCGGTCGGGAAGCTTTAGGGGCTGAGGTGCCATGCGGGCGGGTAGGGCGGGTTGCGCGCCCCGCCGTCCTGCTCTATAGAAGGCTCCATGTCCAACGCGCGGAACATCCCGTTCTCCCCAGCAGCCTTGCCGCTGCCGCTCGCGCTTGGCCGCCTCCTTCTTAGCTGCCCCTGAGGGCCGGCCGGGCATTTGCCCTGGCTCTCCGGGGATGACGCCGAAAACCAGCTAAGCCAGGCAAACGCAGAGATTTTCCCATGATGATATCCCCCCGCGAGAAGTACCGCCCGTTTCCCCCCGTGAACCTGCCAGACCGGCAGTGGCCCAGCCGGACCATCACCAGCCCACCCGTCTGGTGCTCGGTTGACCTGCGTGACGGCAATCAATCGTTGATCGAGCCCATGGGCCTCGACCGCAAGATGCGCATGTTCGATGCGCTGCTGGGCATGGGCTTCAAGGAGATCGAGGTGGGCTTCCCCTCCGCCTCGCAGACGGACTT
>CAIYXE010000786.1 GCA_903930095.1 uncultured Hyphomicrobiales bacterium | reverse complement strand
TCATAGCGGCTTCCGCCCGGACGCGGCCCAGATCGGCCAGCCGGCATAGCCCTTGGGGTGCAAGGCGGCATAGATATGATCCTGGAAGCCCTGCCGGAACTTTGCGATGAACTCGGGCGAGTCGCCGCGGTCGAGCCGCCGCTACCTGATCGATGCGGGCTTCGAGGACATCAAGGTCGACAGCTTCATGGTCACCAACCTCGATGGCGACCCGCAGGGCTTCGCCGACATCATCCAGTCCTGGGAGAACGTCTATGCCGGCGAGATGGCGCGTGACCGCGGCGACTCGCCCGAGTTCATCGCAAAGTTCCGGCAGGGCTTCCAGGATCATATCTATGCCGCCTTGCACCCCAAGGGCTATGCCGGCTGGCCGATCTGGGCCGCTTCCGGGCGGAAGCCGCTATGAGCGGCGGATCGGACAGCTTGCCGGTGAAGGGGGGCCTGCTCACCAGCACCCGCAGCAAGTTCATCGCGCTGGTGGGCGCGCTGGTGATCCTGTCACTGCTGGGCGGCGGCCTGGTTGCACTGTGGAACGTCAACAAGCTGTCGCACGACGCCTCGGCGGAAATCCAGAGCGGCCTCACCAAGGCGAATGAAGAGTATCTCACCCGCTACATCGACATGACGGCGCAGCGGGCGACCCTGATGTTCAACCGCACCTTCGACCAGGTGACGGCCCTCGCCAGGCTGAGCCAGGACCTTATCGACCACCCGGAACTGAACCAGGAACTTGGCCAGTTCCTCGAGCGCTATCCCGGCTTCCGGGACGAGTTGACCTATAACCCCGACGCCAACTGGATCCAGAATGCATCGGGCGAAGCCTCGGTCATCAGCGTGTGGGGTTACCTGCTCGACGCGGCGGGCAAAATGCGGCCGGACGTGGTGGATGCGGTGCGCAACACGCAGTTCTTTGACCTCGTCGTGCCATCTCTCATGGCCTCCGGGCAAGACAAGCTGCAGATGTACTATGTCGGCCCGAAGGAACGGCCGATCATGCGCACCATGCCCTATTCAGAGCAGGCCCAGACCTTCGACAAGCTCTACCCCGGCAACAACCAGCAGAACTGGTGGGACTTCTTCTTCCCCGGCGTCTACGAGGCCTGGCAGGGCTGGTTGAAGGATCCCGCATCGCGGCCTGTTGCCACGGATATCACGGTGCTGGCCCCCTATGTCGATGCCATTACCGGCAAGCTGATCGTGAGCTACTTCCATCCGCTCTACACCAAGTCTCGCGACGCAATCGCGGGCATGGTGGCGATGGACGTGACGCTCGAGCAGCTCACCAAGCTGGTGGAAGACGTGAAGATCGCCCAGACCGGCTTCGCCTTCCTGTCGCAACAGAACGGCAACGTGCTGACGATAACCAAGGAGGGCGAGGCGCTGCTTGGCCTCACGGAGGTCTCCGCCACCGGCTCCGGCGTCACCGGCCATGAGCGCAGCCTGTTCAAGAGCAACTTCAAGGACGTGGCAAACCTGCGGATTCCACGGCCCGGCGCGACCACCATTGACCACGTTACCGTGGAAAAGGATGGCAAGTCCGTTGGCCTGCTCGTAGTGATGCACCCGATCGAGCCGATGAACATGTGGCAGCCCAACAAGGGCATCGCGGCCGAGAACCTGATGCTCGGTTTCGTGGTGCCGGACAGCGAGATCTATGCCTCGCTCTATGGCGCCCAGAAGCAGATCAGCAGCGCCACGAACAGCATCGTCAAGGGCATCCTCGGCTCTGTGCTGGGCTTCCTGGCACTGGCGCTTGCCCTGACGATTCCGCTGTCGCGGCGCTTCACCGCCGGGCTTGTAGGACTTGCCGATGCCGCGGGACGCCTGACGAAGGGCGACTACACCGTCCAGGTTCCTGTGACCGGCAAAGACGAGGTGGCCCTCGTCGGAACGGCGTTCAACTCCATGGCACGTGAGATCCGCGAGCATACCGAAATGCTTGAACACCGGGTGGCCGAGCGCACCGGCCAGCTTGCATCCGCCAATGACGAAATCAAACGGCTCTATGACAAGCTGAAGGACGAGAACCTGCGGCTTGGCGCCGAACTCGACGTGGCGCGCAAGATCCAGCTGATGGTGATGCCGACGCCGGACGAACTGGAGCGCATCCCGGACCTCGACATCGCCAGCTATGCCGAGCCGGCCGAAGAGGTGGGCGGCGACTATTACGACGTGCTGTACATTCCCGGAGGCGCCAAGATCGGCATCGGCGACGTCACCGGCCATGGCGTCGAAAGCGGCGTTCTGATGCTCATGGTGCAGTCTGTCAGCCGCGCCCTCTATGAACGCGGCGTCACCGATCCGCGCGAATTCCTCGACGTGCTGAACCGATCGATCTTCAAGAACGTCGAGCGCACGCGTTCCGATCGTCACCTGTCGCTGGCCTTCGTCGACTATGCCAACGACCAGGCCATCATCTCCGGCCAACACGAGGAGGTGATCGTCATTCGCAGCAACGGCACCGTCGAGCGGCTCGATACGATGGACCTAGGCTTCCCAATCGGCCTCGAGCCCAACATCAACGACTTCCTGGCCAGCACCACGCTGCCCTTCAACACGGGCGACACCATGGTGCTGTTCACCGACGGCATTACCGAGGCCGAGAGCGAGGATGGCAGGCTCTATGGCATCGACAATCTGATCGCCTCCGCGCAACGCGCCCACAAGGCAAGCGCGTCAAGCATCGCCGCCGCAATCATCGCCGACGTCAGGGCGCATATCGGCAAGCAGAAGGTTCACGACGACATCACCCTCGTCGTTCTGAAGCACAGGTGAATG
>CAIYXE010000785.1 GCA_903930095.1 uncultured Hyphomicrobiales bacterium | reverse complement strand
CGGTGTCCTATGGCAAGTTCGGCTATCCGGACGCCATCGTTCTGGAACTCGGCACCGAGAAGGGCGAATCGGGCGGGCCGCTGTTCAACGAGCAGGGTGAGCTCGTGGGAATGGTGGTGAGTTCGGTGCGCGACGGCTCCAACCGTTCTCTCAACATGGCCCATGCGATCCCCGCGCCTGCCATCGCCCGCGTCATCTGCCGCAATGTCGACTGTTCCGAAGACTGGCGCCGGCTCGCGACAACGCCAGAGACGGGCTGCAAGTCTCTGTAACGAATCTTGATCAGGGCGAGGCCGCGGCGGCCCCGAGGATGGCGCGCAGCCACTCCGCATAGGGTTTCCAGCGGCCGACCGAACCTGCATGAATGGCGGACTTGACCTGCAGCCTGCTGAAGGTTCTGACAGTGGATGCATTGGCGCCCGGCGACAGGCAGGCCTCCTGCCAGGGAAGGCCGAGGAAGGCGAGCATGTCGGCGATCACCGTGCGGGGCTCCGTTACCAGGCGCTCGTAGGAGAGCTCGAAGATGCGGCCCGGCAGCGCCTCGTTCCAATGCCGCATGAGGCGGCGGTGGTGGCGGTGGTAAAGGGCGAAATCCTCAGCATCATAGCTATAGGAATGGGCCTCATTCATCTCCGTCTGGATGGCCGAGATGAAGGTGTCCGCCGGGTGGCGGGTGCAGTCGATGAAACGGGCATCCGGGAAGAGGATGGCGATCTCGGGCACATAGAGGAAGTTATTCGGCATCTTGTCCACCGAATGCAGCTTCGGCGACACGAGATGCGCCGCCACCTGCCCGTAAGCGGCGGCCAGGGAGCTCACCTTTTCAGGCCCCTGTTCCGCCAGCCCGCGCTCCATCTCCGCCAGCGGGTGGGCGCCTTTCATCTGCGCGGCGATCCAGGTCATGGTCTCGATTTCGCCCGCGTTGCCAACGGCGTCATGGGCGGCAAGGATCTCAGAGACGAGCGTCGTACCCGAGCGCGGCAGGCCGATGACGAAGATAGGGGCAGGCCCCCGCGTGCCGTAGCGCGCGGCAAGCCGGGCGATGACTTCCGCCGGGAAGGCGGCGATGCGCTCGTCCACCATGCGGCCCAGCCCCGCGCCACGCGGCGGAGCATTGAGAAGCTTCTTGGCAGCGGTCCAGCCGCGGAAGGCCTCCTCGTGGCGGCCAGTTTGCGCCAGAAGGCTCGCCCGGCGCAGCATCAGGTCGCTTCTGGCAAGCGGTGCAAGGCCGGGGCGCGCCAGCTCCTGCTCGATCAGGGCGAAAACCGCCGATCCGGCATCGGGCTTGCCGACCTGCGAGAGCAGCACGACGTAGCGGCTGCGATAGGGTGTGGCGGGAAGCATCGCCCGGATCTCCCGTTCCGCCTCACCGCTGCGGCCAAGGGAGAGCAGGCATTCGACCTTGTCGAGATGGATGCGAGGCCGGTCCGCCGCATGGGCCACCGCCAGGGCAGCGTCGAAGGCCACCAGCGCCTCCTCGCCGCGGCCCGTGGCGAGGAGGCTGGCGCCCCGTTTCCAGTTCACGCGGGGGTTGGTGGGTGCGATGGCGCGGGCCCGCTCATAGTGGGTCTCCGCCTCCACCACGCGGCCCATGGCGAGCAGGCACTGGCCCAGGTCCAGCCGGTATTCGGCATTGGTCTTGTCTGATTCCACGGCGCGGCGGAGGTGGTCCTCCGCCAATTCCGGGCGAGCCGAGAGCAACAGCACGAGACCCATCCTGTGGCTTGCCTCTGCCCGGCGCGGATAGGCCGCCAGCAGCTGGCCTGCCGTGGACTGCGCAGCGACGACATCTCCCCTGGCGAGGAAGCGGTCAATGAGCGCCAGCTTCTCCCTCAGGTTCGGCTTCGGCGGCGGAGGACTCATGGAATGAGGATGGTGGTGCCGGTGGTCTTGCGGCTTTCGAGGTCGCGGTGGGCCTGGACAACATCGGCCAGCGCATAGCGCTGGTTGACCGGAATGCTGACCTTGCCGCTGGCGACCATGGCCACCAGGTCTTCGGCGGTTTCCTTCAGGTCCTCGTCGGAGGCGGTGTAGGTCATCAGCGTCGGGCGCGTGACGTAAAGCGAGCCACGCGCGGCGAGGAGGCCGAGGTCCAGCGCCTTCACGGGGCCCGATGCATTGCCGAAGCTGACGAGCAGGCCGCGCGGGCTGAGGCAATCGAGCGAGGTGATGAGCGTCGACTGGCCGACGCCGTCATAGACGACGGGCACGCCCTTGCCGCCGGTGATCTCCTTCACCCGCGCCACGGTGTCTTCGGTGGATGCGTTGATGACATGGTCGCAGCCATGGGCGCGCGCGATGGCCATCTTCTCATCCGAGCCGACCGTGCCGATGACGGTGACGCCCAGCGCCTTCGCCCACTGGCTGAGGATGAGGCCAACACCACCCGCCGCCGCGTGCAGCAGGATGGTTTCCCCCGGCTGCACCTTGTAGGTGGCGCGCAGCAGGTAGCGCACTGTCATGCCCTTGAGCATCATGCCGGCCGCCGTCTCGTCTGAAATGGAGGCGGGCAGCTTCATGATGCGGTTGGCGGGCATGTTGCGCATGCCGGCATAGGCGCCAAGCGCGCCAACGCCATAGGCAATGCGATCACCCGGTGCCAGGCTCGTCACCCCCTCGCCCAGCTCCTCCACCACCCCTGCGGCCTCAAGGCCGAGCCCTGAGGGCAACGGCACCGGATAGAGGCCGGAGCGGTGATAGGTGTCGATGTAGTTGAGGCCGACCGCCGTCTGCCGCACGCGCACCTGGCCGGGGCCGGGTTTTCCGGGATCGGCATCGACGAGCTTCATCACCTCGGGGCCGCCGGTCTCGCTGATACGGATCGCTTTCATGCTTGCACCTCTTGGCGGCGCCCGGCATGGTCCGGCACCGTCCGTTCATTTCGTTGGTGCCCCATCATGACATATGCCGTCAATCCCGCCATCCACAGGATCGAGGCACCACCCATCATGGAAGCGCAGGGCTGGCTCCGGCAGGGCATGCGCAACCGCAAGATCCTGATGCTGTCGCAGGCGGTGCCGAGCTGGTCATGCGCGGGGGAACTCGACGATGAGGTGGCGCGGCTCGCGCATGAGCCGGGCATCAGCCTCTATACCGACATCTTCGGCCTGCCGGAGCTGCGCGCCGCGATTGCCGGCCATTTTTCAGCGGATTACGGCGGCAGCGTCGCGGCGCATAATGTCTGCGTGACGGCGGGCTGTAACCAGGCCTTTTCCGCCGCCATGATGGCAATCGCCAGGGCGGGCGACAATGTCGTGGTGCCCGTTCCCTATTTCTTCAACCACACCATGTGGCTCGGCATGCTGGGGATCGAGGCGCGCTTCATTCCCGCCGTGGCGCCGGGGACGAATTACCCGCGCCCGGAGGATGCGGAGCGGCTCATCGACGGGAAGACCCGCGCCATCGTGCTGTGCTCGCCCAACAACCCGACGGGCGCCATCTACCCGCCAGAGGTGATCGCCGGGTTCTTCGCGCTGGCGCGCGCGCGCGGCATCGCGCTGGTGATGGACGAGACCTACAAGGACTTCCGCGGCGGCCCCGCCCCCGCGCACGGGATCTTCGCCGAGCCCGGCTGGGAGGATAGCTTCATCCATCTCTACAGCTTCTCCAAAGCGTATGCGATGACGGGTTACCGGATCGGCTCCATCACCGCCTCGGCGCAAGTGCTGGCCGAGATCGAGAAGATCCTCGATTGCCTGGCGATCTGCCCCACGCACATTTCCCAGCGTGCCGCCCTGTTCGCGCTCACGTCGCTTGAGGGCTGGAAGACGGAGAAGATCGCCACGATGCAGGACAGGCTCACGGCGCTGCGCCGGGCCTTCGCAAGGCCGGGGCTGCGCTATGAGCTGATCAGCTCTGGCGCGCTCTTCGCCTATGTGAAACATCCGTTCACCGGGGAGACAGCGAAGCAGGTGGCGGTGCGGCTCGCCGGAGAGCATGACCTGCTGTGCCTGCCGGGCTCCATGTTCGGGCCCGGACAGGAGAGCTACCTGCGCATCGCCTTCGCCAATGCCGAGGCCTCCGACATGGAGACGCTGGCCGACCGCCTGATCGAGAGCCAGGGCTGACGGATCAGATCTCCGAAAGCTCCATCAGCTCATCAGGCCTTGCGATCACGTAGAAGCTGCCCTCGCGGCCGAGGATGCCGTCACGCAGGAGCTCGTTGATGGCGCGGCTGGCGTTCTCGCGCGCCACGCCGGCCATGCCGGCGATGTCGGCCTGGGTGATCTTGCTGGCGATCAGGACCCTGCCGCCGGGGTGCTCCACCCCCAGGCCCTGCCCCAGCGTGGTGAAGGCGCGGGCCACGCGGCCGGCGACCGGCACGGTGCCCTGCGCCAAAACCAATTCATTCGTCTCCCGCAGGCGGCGGGCGAGGATTTGCAGCGCCTCCCGGTAGACCAGCAGATCGGCATCCGCCAGGCGGAAGAAGGTGGCAGCCGGCAGATACAGCAGCCGGCAGGCCTTCAGCGCGGAGACGGTGGCCGAACGCGGCTGCCCGTCGATCAGCGAGAGTTCGCCGATGAGCGAGCCGGGGCCGAGCACGGCCAGGAGCCGCTCCTGCCCGTCACGCGCGATAACGGAGGCCTTCACCACGCCCCTGCGCAGAAGGTAGCAGCCCTCGCCCGGGTCACCTGCGTGGAACAGCACTTCTCGCGCCTTGAGATCAAGCCGCCGGGCAGCCGTCAGCAGCGCGCGCCGCACTGCCCAGGCCACCACGGGCCCTGCCCTGCGCCGTCTGCCGCCGGATGAAGATGATTTCTGCCGGCCGTCCCCCACCATCCGATCCGCTCCTTGGCGCGCAGCATAGCATGGCGGTGACCGCTTGTGGACCCTCAGCGGGCGGCGGTCGGCACGTAGGTGTAGGGCACCTGGAGATATTCGAGCGCCCGGCTGGCCGCGAGGCCCGGCGTCGTCTCACGCACTTCGGGGGCCTGGTTCAGCAATTCGTTGAGGTTGAGGCCGATCGCAACATAGGGCTCCCGGCTCTGCTCGACACCGGCATCACGCTCGGCGTCGGTGTAGCCCTGGGTGAAATAGCCCGCCTGAAGTTCAACGAACCTGAGGGGCGAATCCTCCAGCCCCTCGAAGCCCGCAAGCTTCAGCGCCAGCACGTATTTCTGCCCGGCGTAATCGGTGACGGGCGCGAAGTCAGAATACTCCGAAGGCAGGTATTCCATGCGGAAATCGAGCTTCGCCGCCACTTCCGGGACGGTGTTGCGCAGGATCGAGAAGCCGACGCCCACCCCGTTGGCGATGAAGTCCTCGTAAGCGAAGCCATGGCCGCCGGAGAACCCGTCGAAGAACTCAATGTAGGTCTGGACGCCGAAGCCCAAAATGGCGCCACTGATGATGGCGCCGTTGGGATCTGCCACCTCATGCGCGATGCGCTGGGAGAAGTACTCCGTCAGCAGGTAGCCGGTATAGGCATGGCCGAGCTTGTCCATGCCGCCGTACTTGGTGTCCGTGCCGAACCAGCCCTCGCTCTCGAAGGTGAAGCCGGAGGAGCCCCAATCCCAGTTCTGGATGCCGAAATAGGTCACGCCGCCATAGACGGCCGCGATGTCCCAGATGATCGAGCGGGCATGGCCGAGGAACATGCTGGCGTCGTAGTCGGAATAGCCCGACACGTCGATCTTCTCGAGGTTGTAGTGCACGGCGTCAGCGAAGTCGCTGACCGCTGACGCGGGCTCGATCCTGATGGTTTCCCGGCGTTCGAGATCCCGGAGCTGGCTCCGCGTGATCAGGGCCTCGCTCGGCAAAGGATCGACGGCGGACATGGCTTCCACCGAAAAGGCTGGCCTGAGTCCCTCTGCCGCCAGCGCCACCCCCGGTAGTGACACCAGCAGGCCCGATAGGATGAGTGCCCTGCCCCTGCTCATGGACGGAGTGATACATTAAACCACACCCGCCTCCAAGGGCATTCAGTCCGAACTCGCCGCGTTAACAACCTGTAGAGGATGCAGTGACGGTAGAATCGCGCAAAAATCGTATCTCCCGCAGATTTACGGTGGCCTCAAGCTTGGCACAACGTTGCCCCCCTAGCGTTCGGACAGGGCATAGAGCGGGGTCGTCGGATGAGCATGGGTCTGTTGGGCGAAGAGCGGTTCAGCGCCGTGCAGCCTTTCGATCATCGCCGCCGCGACAGGCGCGAATGTGACCTCGGCGCGGCAGTCATCATCAGCCACGGCGAACTGCGCGCGCGCATCGTCAACATCTCGGCCGGAGGCATCGGCTTCACCATTGACCCGATGCTCGGACTGAAGCCCGGCGAACGGATTCTCATGCGGCAGGAGACGCTGGGCGAGATCCGCTGCGTCATCCGCTGGTCCCTCCACCCGCGCTACGGCGCGGCCTTCGACCCCGATGACCGGACGCCGCAGGGCGCACGGACACTCTACGACTCGCTTGGCCCGGAGACCCCTCAAACCGGCTGACACGAACCGTTCAACCCCTAACCGCAACCCACACGAAGACACGGCGGAACGCACATGAAGAAAAGTCTATTTACCATCCAGCGGCTGATGATCACCTTCGGACTGGTCATCATCGGACTCCTGACCTTCCTCGGGCTCCAGACCTATTCCTCGATCAGCGACATCAGGATCGGCAGCCCGAACTACACGCGCATCGTCGAGGGCAAGGATCTCATCGCCGACATCCTGCCGCCGCCGCTGTACCCGGCCGAGCCGTTTGCCTACATGCATGTGCTCAGGGACTCGCCCGAACTCATCGGGCAGCTCAGCCCCCGCCTCGACGTACTTGAGGCAGATTTCAAGAAGCGGCTTGCCTACTGGAAGGAAAACATTGCCGCGGTCGAGATCATGACCACGGAGGAATGGAACGCCTTCGGCGCCGAAGTGGAGCGCCGGAACAGTGAATTCTGGTCCGACTTCCGCGACGGCATCCTGCCCGCCATCCAGCGCGGCGACCAGGCGGCCGTCGATGCGCTCTCCAGCCGCATGAGCAAGGCCTTCATCGATTTCGGTGTCTATATGTCAGACAAGGCCGCCACGATCGGGGAGGCTGCCTCTTCGATCCAGAAGGAGAGCATCGCGAAGTCCGACTCCGACATCAACATGGTGAGCATCTTCAACGCGGTGATCGCCATCGTCGTCACGCTCTTGCTGTTTGCTGCGCACCAGTTCGTCGTCAAGGCGATCACCAACATCTCGGGCGTCATGGGGCGGCTCGCCTCCGGAAGGCTCGAGGAAGATGTGCCCTATGCGACACGCGGCGACGAGGTGGGCGAGATGGCCCGTGCTCTCGCCGTCTTCAAGGACCAGGCGGTGCAGAACCGGCGCAACGACGATAACTCGAAGCACATCATCACCGTGCTTGGCCAGGGCCTTGAGAATCTGGCGAAGGGCAACCTCACCCATCGCATCGACCAGCCCTTCCCCGATGCGCTGGACCGTCTGCGCCAGTACTTCAACACCGCCGCCGACAGCCTGGCGGAAACCATCAACACCGTGAAGCGCGGTT
>CAIYXE010000784.1 GCA_903930095.1 uncultured Hyphomicrobiales bacterium | reverse complement strand
GCCACGGCCCGCGGCGCCCCCGCTGACGGCGGCAAACCAGGCGGCCTCGAAGGCGAGGAAGTTGAACAGCGCAAGAATGATCCGCATGAGGTCCGTCTGGGAAATGTGTGCGTATGACCCCCTATAGTGAGGAGGTAATGTCGTGACAGATAATATTCTGGATACGAAGCGTCCGCGCCTGCGGTTTGCCGCTGCAGCCGCGATTGTCTCTCTTGCCCTTGCCGCCGCGCTTCCGGCAGCACCTGCCATGGCCTCCGGTGAGGCTCTTTCGGGGGCGGCGCTCAAGTCCTTCGTTGCGGGCAAGCGGATCTATCTGGCCGTGCCGCTGGGCGGCGAGATCCCGCTGAATTACCGTAAGAACGGCCGCGTCGACGGTTCCGGCGAGGCGGCGGGCCTCGGCCGCTATATGACCCCGAAGGACAGTGGCCGCTGGTGGGTGTCGGGCAACCGCGTATGCCAGAAATGGGAGGAGTGGTATGATGGCCGCACCTTCTGCTTCACGGTCACCAAGCTGTCCGAAAACCGCATCCGCTGGTTGCGCGACGATGGCAAGAGCGGCGTGGCCCACGTGCGCTGACCCTCAGCCGGGCCGCGCTGCACGCCGTCATCGTCTCCAGCGCTGCCGTCCATCCGCCTGTTGATTTGCGTTCGCTTCGTGCAACATAGGCCATCTCAGGCACGAGGGCGATTCCATGTTCGATGATCTCAAGGGTAAAGTTGTTGTGGTGACGGGCGGCGTCACCGGCATCGGTGGCGCGGCCTCGCTGGCCTTCGCAGAGGCCGGAGCCCAGGTCTTCGCGCAATATCTGGGCGGCGGGGATGAGCTGGCCGCCATCGAGAAGGCGGGCATTGCCACGCTGAAGCTCGACCTGACGGATGATGGCGCACCGGAACGGCTCATCGCCGCGGCAGTGGAGCGCTTCGGACGGATCGACGTTCTGGTGAACAATGCCGGAAGCCTTGTTGCGCGCATTCCCGTCACCGACGTCGACGACCACTTCATCGACAAGGTGTTCGACCTCAATTGCCGCCAGCTCATCCATTGCTGCCGCATGGCCGCCAGGCTGATGAAGGAGCAGGCCTCCGGCAACATCATCAACGTGACCTCGATTGCCGCGCGCAACGGCGCAAGCCCCGGCGGTGCGGTCTATGCCGGGGCAAAGGCCTTCGTCTCCGCCTTCTCGAAGACGCTGGCGAAGGAACTGGTGGGCCATGGCGTCCGCGTCAACTGCGTCTCGCCCGGAACCATCCACACCGCCTTTCATGACCGCTTTTCGGATGAAGCCAAGCGCGAGGCAACGCGCAAGACCATTCCCATGCAGCGCCTTGGCCTTGCTGAGGATTGCGCGGGAACCTTCCTCTATCTCGCCAGCGACAAAGCGTCGGGCTACGTCACCGGGCAGGTGATCGAGGTCAACGGCGGGCAGTTGATGCCATGAGCTTCGTGACCAGGCGGAGAGCGGAAGCCCCCGATGTGATGGCGCCGGACGGCTCGGAAGTGCGCATCCTCGCGGCCACGGGGCGCGGCAGCATGGCGCTGTTCACCCTGCCGCCGGGTGCGGTGTCGAAGCCCGTCGCGCACCACAGCGTTGAGGAGGTGTGGCTCGTCATCAGCGGCGCTGGCCGCATGTGGCGCAAGCTCGGAAACCTCGAGGAGACGGTGGCGCTCCAGCCCGGCGTCTCGCTCGCCATTCCGGCGGGCGCGCATTTCCAGTTTCGCAACGACGGCGCAGAACCGCTTGACTGTGTGGGTGTCACCATGCCGCCATGGCCCGGCATGGACGAGGCCTACGAAGTCGATGGCATCTGGTGAGCCCCCCCCCCCGCCGCGCGACGAGCAATCATCCCCGAACGCTAACGTAGTGTAAGCGCACGTAAGCTCATCGGGCTATATGGCTGCCCGGCCCCGTCTGGCCCTTACCAGCTGCCCGTGTTCTGCATCGAGGACCAGGGTTCCGCAATGGCAAGCGCCTCGCCCCTCTGCAGCAGCTCGATCGAGATGCCGTCGGGCGTCCTGATGAAGGCCATGCGGCCGTCACGCGGCGGGCGGTTGATGGTGATGCCGTGCTTCTGCAGGCGGGCGCAGTAGTCGTAGATATTGTCCACGCCCAGCGCCAGGTGCCCGAAGTTGCGCCCGCCGGTATAGACTTCCGGGTCCCAGTTGTAGGTCAGTTCCACCGGGGCATCGGGGCTTTCGGGTGCGGCCACGAAGACCAGCGTGTAGCGGCCCTTCTCGTTGACATGGCGGCGCTGTTCGACGAAGCCCAGCTTGTTGATGAAGAAATCGAGAGACTGATCCAGGTCGGAAACGCGGATCATGGTGTGGAGAAACTTCATGGGGTCACCTCGTGTTTGAGCGACACATAGAAGAACTGGCGCTCATGGTCCAGCGCGCGCAGCGTGCCGTGGTGTTCACGGGAGCCGGCATTTCCACCGAATCCGGCATTCCCGACTTCCGCTCGCCCGGCGGCTTCTGGACGAGGTACAAACCCATCGCGTTCAGCGACTTCCTCGCCTCCGAGGAGACGCGCCTTGAGGCCTGGCGGCGCTTCCTGATGATCCACCAGACGATTGGCGAGGCGCAGCCGGGCCCGGGGCACCTTGCGGTGGCGGGCCTCGTGGAGCGGGGCCATGTCTCCCATGTCATCACCCAGAACATTGACGGGTTGCACGCGCAGGCGGGCGTTGCGCGTGACCGGATCATCGAGATCCATGGCAACGGCACCTATGCCAAGTGCCTCTCCTGCGGCCTGCGCCATGAGATCTCCTGGGTGAGCGAGGTGATCGCGCGGGAGGAGCGGCCTCCATCCTGCACGGGCTGCGGCGGCATCGTGAAGTCAGCCACCATCTCCTTCGGCCAGGCCATGCCGGAGCAGGAGATGGCGGATGCGCGCGCGGCAACGCTCAATGCCGATCTCTTCATCGCGGTGGGTTCCTCGCTGCAGGTGTTTCCGGCAGCGGGATTTCCCGTGATGGCAAAGCAGAACCGTACGCCGCTGGTCATCATGAACCGCGAGGAGACCGGCCTCGACGGGCTGGCCGATCTCGTCATCCATGCGGAGATCGGCGCGGTGATGACGGCCGTGATGCGCCAGCTCGCTTGAGGGCTGATTGCGAATCATATGCGCCCGTTTGCGGCCCGCGCCGCGCCGGAACATGTGTGCATGGTTGCTGCCGTGCTTTTGCATCCTTTGCTGCAACTCTTTGCAGCGTGATCGCCCGCAGAGGGAATTTGCGTGTATTTCCCGCCTTTTGGCGCGCGGTCTCGCGGTGGTTGTTGCGGAATATACGTAGTTTCGACTTTAGGTTTTCCACACGCTTGCCATTAAGCACTCTGTACAAAGCCCCCATATTTGAGCAGATTGTTGCCCGGAGGCGGCAGGACGACACGATTTGGCCGCACCGGGGACAGAGTTGGTGACATGGCGGTAAGCGGCGGTTTGACAGGCGAGTCGGTTTCGGCGCTGAGCGATGCGCCTGACAGCAATGTCCGGATCATTCAGATAAGCGGCCTCGTGAAGTGGTTCGATGTTGGGCGCGGCTATGGCTTCATCATCCCGGACAACGGCATGCAGGATGTGCTCCTGCATCTGAGCTGCCTGAAGCGTGACGGGTTTGAGGCTCCGCTCGAGGGAACCCGCGTGGTGTGTGAGGCCGTGGCCCGCCAGAAAGGTTACCAGTGCCTGCGCGTTCTCGCGGTTGACGCGTCGACCGCCATCAACCCTGTCGAGCGCCGCCCGCGCACCCATACAACGGTGACGCCGTCGAGCACCTGGGTGCGCGCCAAGGTGAAGTGGTTCAACCGCGCCCGCGGCTTCGGCTTCGCGTCCGAGGGTGAGGGCTCGCCCGACATCTTCATCCACATGGAAACGCTGCGGAAGACGGCGATTGCCGATCTCCAGCCAGACAGCTGGATCTACATCCGCTTCGGCGACGGGCCGAAGGGCAAGATGGCGGCGGAAGTGCGGGTCTCGCTTGAGGGTGGCCCGGCCCACACCCAGTAGCCATCGTTCTGCAACATTTGCGCGGGAGGAAATGCGCCATGCGCCATGTCCTTGGTTTTTTCCTGCTTGCCTTTGCCTTGCTGCAGCCGGTCGCCGTTCCCGCACTCGAGGCGCCACTCTCCAAGATCGAGCCGCTCACCGTGGCCACCGAATCGGACGCCTTCATGTTCACGGTCGAGATCGCCGATACGCCGGAACTGCGCGTGCGCGGCCTGATGTTCCGCCAGCGCCTGCCGGAAGACCGCGGCATGCTCTTCGACTTCGTGAACCCGCGCCCGGTCTCGATGTGGATGAAGAACACCTATATCTCCCTGGATATGCTGTTCATCCGCGAGGACGGCACCATTGCCTATATTGCCGAGAACACGGTGCCCAAATCGCTGGACATGATCGGCATCAGCGAGCCGGTGCTGGCCGTCCTCGAACTGGCCGGCGGCACCGCGCGCAAGCACGGGATCCGGGCAGGGGACAGGGTCTTTCACCGGCTGTTCCGGAACGAGGAATAGGCCACCCTTCCGCTGAGCCTTGCCCCGGGCAAGCATTATCGGATATGAGCCTCTCTCGAGCGAAGTCCGTATCGGGGTGTAGCGCAGTCTGGTAGCGCACCTGCCTTGGGCGCAGGGGGTCGTCAGTTCGAATCTGGCCACCCCGACCACGGTCTTCCGCGCGATACCCTGCCGAGAGAAGAGAGAGCAATGCCCGTCCGCATCTACAAGCCCTCCCGCAATGCCATGCAGTCCGGCAAGGCGAAGTATGATCACTGGATCGTCGAGTTCGAGCCGGCATCGCCGCGCACCGTGGACCCCCTGATGGGCTGGACCTCGTCAAGCGACACGCGCCAGCAGGTGAAGCTGACCTTCGCCACGAAGGAGGAGGCCGCCGCCTATTGCGAGCGCGAGGGCCTCGCCTACACCGTGATGCCGGAGGCCCCCGTCGCCAAGGCGATCAAGAAGTCCTATTCTGATAATTTCAAATTCGGCCGGTCCGTCAACTGGACCCACTGACGCCTCCTTCGATCCCGTAGCTCAGCTGGACTAGAGCAAGTGCCTTCTAAGCACTAGGTCGCAGGTTCGAATCCTGCCGGGGTCGCCACTCATTTCAATGGCCTAGGGCATTGCCGATCTGATCGCTGGAACCAAAACCGGGTAATTTGGTTCCAATGCAGTTTGGCAAGGGATGAAACAGGCTGAAAATTGATTGGCGTTGTGTCGATTTCGGGCTGCCAAATCGACATATCGCGCTTGATGTGTACGGAGCTTCGACATAATGCCGGGGATGTGTCGAAATCTTAGGCCCAAATCGGCCCGCCTGATTGTCGGACTGGACGAGGGAGACGCTCCAGAACGAACCTTATGGATGTCTGATTGCCCGCAAAGGCAGGGGGCCAGTTTGGCTGTCCGTTTGCGACTGGTGCGCAAACGAGTTTCTTGATCAAGAACGGCGAAAATCTTTCGTCGAGTATATGCTGTCATCCCGGAGTGATGCAGGCAAGGCGCTCGGCTCTTCAGCGGTGGGTTGAGGGCGGCGGAGTGGTCGTCCTTCTCCGCCGCGATTTCAGCAACAATTTGGCACTGACAACAACCGTCCTCGACAGGTTGCTACTTCGCCTTCATCCAGCACTTGTTATAGCCAGCCTCGTAGCTGCCGGCGTTCGCCGTGTCGTAGGCTCCGTCATGGCGCTCGTAGGCCATAGAGAGGCCGGCCTTCTTGTCAGCCTTGCCAGCCTTGCAGCCATCATCATAGTATGCGCTGGCAATTGCGTCCGTGCCGCCCGAGGTGGACGCAGAAGCCGAGTATTTGAAAACGGCAATGCATCCCTTGTCGACGACGATGCCGTCGCTGTCAGCCCACCAGCCAGTCTCGTGAGCGCACTTGCCCTCGAGAACCTGCTTTACCTTCACTTTCATCATGTCGGCGCCAGGCAGCGGGCAACGGTTCATGCCCCCGGTGGAACCGCAGGTGATTTCCGATGCGGATGCTGTACCGATTCCAAGCAGCACAGCGGCCGTGAAGGCGAGGAGAATAGACTTCATGTTTGTTACCCTTGGCTGAGTTGACATCGGGAAATCTGTGGGGCAGCACTTGGGTGCATTCCATATGAAAGATCCGCTGGACCAAAATTTTTTAATGTTTTGGATGCATGAATCTGGGGTAGCGGTTTGTCTCTCGTCGTGGCATCTTTTCGCAAAAGGGTTTCCACTTTTGCGGATCATGCTCTAGAGTCGTGCTCTCAGTGTTCAGATTGTTGCCGTCATCCCGGCGGACGATCAGTTGAGGTCTTGCTCAAGCCATTGAGATAAAACCCTAATTCCCGCCGTCACGATAGCGAAAGCTGGCATCCCGCCTTCGTTGCGGCACTCGCTGGCTGAAAGCGGCCCCTCCTCCCTGTTTCACGGAATTGGGGGTTGATCTCAACGGACCGGCCTCTGCTCTCGCGTCAAACAGATGATCGAAGCCGTCGATGCAAAGGTGCCGCGCATCACGCCTGAACGGGCGCGGCAGCTGATCGGTGAGGGTGGTCCCCGCCGTTGATGTGCGCGATGCGCTGGAAGTGGAAAAGAGCGGCAAGGGTTCCGGTGCGGGGCATGTCTCTCGCCGCTTCGGCGGGAGACGGTGATTGGCGTGACCCTCACGGATTCACGAATTCCCCGCATTTGGGTGCGGGCGCGTTGCCCCACGGCATCAGCGGCACGGTCGAGGTGGAGTTCTGCGGCGAGCCCTCGATCAGCCTGTCCGAATAAGCGAGATAGACCAGCACGTTGCGTTGGGCGTCGCAGCCGCGCACGATCCGCATCTTCTTCCAGAACAGCGAGCGGCGCTCACGGTAGATTTCATCGCCTTGGCTGAATTTCGACGTGATGGTGATCGGGCCCACCTGGCGGCAGGCGATGGAGGTCTCGGAGCGTTCCTCGGCGAAACCCGCCCAGCCGCTCCAGCCGCCCACCTTGGGAACGGTGAAATAACAGGCCACGCCCTGCACGGAGGGGTCGTCGATGACGAAGGTGGCCAGCGTTGCGTCGGGCGAGAGCATGCGCCAGACGGTGGTTCTCTCGAAGATCATTTGAGGCTCGTCGGACTGCGCCAGGGCAGGGCCGGCGAAGCCCATCAGAACCAGAACGGCGGCAAGCGTGCGGAACAGTAGCGTCATGTCATCCTCCAGGCCATCGCGTGGGCTGAGATAGGAACTAAATCCGCGTTTTCAAGGGGTGGACGTCATGGCCCGGAAACCTTCCGCAAGATCGGCCTTGAGATCCTCCGGGTTCTCGAGCCCGATGTGGAAGCGGATGCAGGGGCCCTCTGCCGTCCAGCTGGTGGCAGTGCGGTGGGGCGCGAAGGGAATGGCGAGGCTCTCGAAGCCGCCCCAGCTGTAGCCCATGCCGAACAGGCTGAGGCGGTCCAGGAAGGCCTCAGCGGCCTTCCCGCCGCAGGGCTTCAGCACGATCGAGAACAGCCCGGAGGCGCCGCGGAAGTCGCGCTTCCACAATTCGTGGCCCGGCGCGTTGGAAAGTGCGGGATAGAGTACGGTCTCGACCTCGTCCCGGCCGCGCAGCCACTCCGCCACGTCGATGGCGTTCTTCATGTGGCGCTCGAGGCGCACGTCGAGCGTCCGGATGCCGCGCAGCGTCAGGTACATGTCGTCGGGGCCGGCGAACTGGCCCATCTCCTCATAGGCGTTCTTGAACCGCTCCCAGGCGGGCTCGCTGCAGGTGACGGTGCCCATCATCGCATCCGAATGGCCGACGAGGTATTTGGTGGCCGCCTGGATCGAGACATCGGCGCCATGCGAGAAGGCCTTGAAATAATGGCCCGCGCCCCAGGTGTTGTCGATCATCAGCAGGGCGCCGGCCTTGTGCGCGGCCTCGGCGATGGCCGGAATATCCTGCACTTCCATGGTCTGGGAGCCGGGGGATTCGGTATAGACCACACGGGTGTTGGGGCGGATCAGTTCCGCGATGCCGCGGCCGATCAGCGGGTCGTAGTAGCTGGTGGCGATGCCCAGACGCTTCAGCAGCCCGTCGCACAGCTGGCGGGCGGGCTGGTAGACGGTGTCAACCATCAGCAGATGGTCGCCCGCCTCGAGGAAGGCGAGCAGGGCGGTGCTGATGGCCGCCATGCCGGACGGCGTCATCTTGGCCCGGTACCCGCCCTCGACCATGGCCACCGCCTCCTCGACCGCGCGCGAGGTGGGCGTGCCCCGCCGCCCGTAAACATAGGGCTGGGTGCGGTCATGCAGCGATTGGGCGGTGGGAAACAGCACGGTCGAGCCGTGGTAGACGGCCGGGTTGACGAAGCCGTGCTCCGCGTAACCGCGACCCGCCGTCACAAGGCGCGTTTCGGGTGAAAGGGCGGAAGGATCGGGTTTGGATTTCGACATATTGGCCAGCCAGTGTTAGGCTGCAGCGGTAGCATGGGGAGGCCCGGGGGGGAACCCCGCAGAGGGAGCGACATGTCACCCATCGGGTATATCGTGCTGAAGATATTGCGCGGCGGGGCACTGGCCTCGGCCGTCTTCGTCGTGCTGGTGATCGCCATCGAACTCTGGAAGCACGGGGGCGATGTGACGGCGCTCACCCCCGGCTTCATGGTCCTTCTGGTGCTCGTCCTGGCGGGCGCGCTGTGGCTGGCCCGTGCCATCGGCCGGGAGCTTGCCCGGAACGGCTCTTGAACCGCCGCCGCTGAGTGGCTACCAAGGCGCCAGTTCTGAGGTGGAAAGCATGATGGAATCCGCGAAGCGCGTGGCCGAGAAGAAGGACTGGATCAAGGGCGCCACCGGCGACTGGGAGATCGTCCTGGGGCTGGAGGTCCATGCCCAGGTACTGGCGAAGTCCAAGCTGTTCTCAGGCGCGTCCGCCGAATTCGGCGGCGAGCCGAACGATCATGTCTCCCTCGTCGATGCCGCCATGCCCGGCATGCTGCCCGTCATCAATGCATTCTGCGTGGAGCAGGCGGTGCGCACGGGGCTGGGCCTCAAGGCCGAGATCAACCGCCGTTCGGTGTTCGACCGGAAGAACTATTTCTACCCGGACCTGCCGCAGGGCTACCAGATCTCCCAGTACAAGCAGCCTGTGGTGGGCGAGGGCACGGTGCACGTTGACGTTGACGGCCGGTCCGTCGAGGTCGGCATCGAGCGCCTCCATCTCGAGCAGGACGCCGGCAAATCCCTCCACGACCAGCACCCCAACATGAGCTTCGTGGACCTGAACCGCTCCGGCTGCGCCTTGATGGAGATCGTGTCGAAGCCCGACATGCGCTCGGCGGACGAGGCCAAGGCCTATGTGACGAAGCTCCGCCAGATCATGCGCTACCTCGACACCTGCGACGGCAACATGGAGCAGGGCTCG
>CAIYXE010000783.1 GCA_903930095.1 uncultured Hyphomicrobiales bacterium | reverse complement strand
GAGGAAATCGCGGCCCAGATCGTGCCGGATGCCGGTGAGGTCATGCGGGCTGCACACCACGCCATCCAGCCCGGCGCGTTTCGACAGCTCGGCCAGTGCGCGGGCATGGGCCTCGGTGTTCTTCGCCGTCTCGAAGCCCGCTGCCCAGATGTCGTCATCCGACAGGCTGGTGAGGATGGTGACGGCGATGAGTTTGGATTGTCCGGCAACGGCGTCTGCCGCCGCTTTCATCATGTCGAAGCCGCCAGTGGCATGGAGGTTCACGATGGCCGGTATCGGCTCGATTCTCATCAGCGCCTTCATGGCGGAGGCGACGGTGTTGGGAATGTCATGGAGCTTCAGGTCGAGGAACACCGGCAGCCCGGCCTCCGCCACCGCCGCATAACCCCTCAGCCCATGCGCATAGAAGAACTCCATGCCGATCTTGACCCAGCCCACATGAGGTTTCAGCGCGCGCGCCAAGGCCACGGCGTGATCGAGGTCAGGCGTATCTAGGGCAACGCAGATCGGGTTCGATTTCACGTTAGGCTCCCTCATCACAATCCCCTCATGCATGGTCCCCCTCCCCACAAAGGGGAAGGGGATATCATTCGGGTAGGCCGAAATCAGCGCGCCTTTTGGTACAGCATGATGGCGGTGGCAAGGTCCTCGATGGCCGTGCCGGCGGACTTGAACAGCGTGATCTCGCCGTCCGACGTGCGTCCCTTCACCTGGCCCCGGCAGAGTTCGAACAGATCGCCCTTGATCTGGGCAAAGTCGAACTTGCCCTCGTCGCGCGCCTGCAGCAGGTCACCCGCCTCGGCAAGCGCCCCCTCGCGCGTGTCGACATGGACGGAAGACCGCGCCACCACCTCCGCATCGGTCTCGCGCATCGTGGGCTTGAAGGCGCCGGCGAGGTCGACATGGGTGCCGGGCTTCAGCCACTGGCCCATGACGACCGGGGCCGTGGCGGTCGTCACACAGCTGACGATGTCGGACTGGCGCACGGCATGTTCGAGATCGGCCACGGAATGCGCCTCGAAGCCCTCATGCGCCAGCTGGGCGGCCAGTTCCTCCGCCTTGGCCAGCGTGCGGCTGTGGATGAACACGCGCTTGATCGGGCGGACGGCGGCATGGGCGCGCACGAAATGCGGCCCCAGGGCGCCAGCCCCCACCAGCGTCATGGTGGTTGAATCCTTGCGGGCCAGATAATCGGCAGCGAGTGCCGAGGCCGCCGCGGTGCGCCGGCGGGTGATCTCGCCGCCATCCATCATGGCGACGGTGGCGCCCGTCTTCTGCGCGATGAGGAGATAGCTCGCCTGGATCGTGGGCAGCCCTTGCGCGGCATTGTCGCTCTTGAACACCACCGTCTTGAGCCCCGCCCAATCCTTCGACCAGGCTGGCATCAGCAGGAGTGTCGACACCGCGGATATCTCGTGATGGTGGCGCACGGGCGTGGCGATCTCCGCGCGGAAGCCCTCGCGCAGCGCCTCCACGATGTCGCGATAGGACCCGAGGCGGGCCACGTCTTCGGCGGTCAGTATCTTCAAGGGCCCTGCTCCTGCCGCGCGGCGAGCGCGCCGGACTGCATCTCCCGCTTCTCGCGCTCATGCATCTGCTGGGTGCGCACCAGCTCGATCTTCGCCTCCCGCGTGGCGCGGCGGTACTTGGCATTGCCGCGCCAGGCCACATACCAGCCCGCGAAAATGCCAATCAGCACGCCGCAGAAGACCAGCGCCCACAGCGGCATGTCTACGGTTGCGAAGGGGTGGACCCGGTTGATGGGATCGAAGGAGACGGTAACCCACTGCCGGTTGGCCACGGCAAAGCCCACGCCAATGACGGCAATGGGAACGCCAATGATCCAGTTGAAGAAGCCTTTGAGCGTCATGGTCCGTTTCTACGACGCAACGATCCGCGACGCAATCAGCCCTTCTCGTTCAGCCGCTCGCGCAGTTCCTTGCCGGTCTTGAAGAAGGGCACGCGCTTGGCCACCACCTCCACCGCCTCGCCGGTCCTCGGGTTGCGGCCCATGCGGGCGTTGCGGGCCTTGGCGGAGAAGGCGCCGAAGCCCCTGAGCTCCACCCGGTCGCCGTCCTTCAGGGCGTCGATGATTTCATCGAGCACCGTGTTCACGATGCGCTCGATGTCGCGGTGATAGAGGTGCGGGTTCTTCTCCGCGATCTTCTGGACGAGCTCTGACTTGATCATGACGCTTCCCTGATTACTGGGCAGGGTGCCAAAGCACGAGCAGCCCGTCAAGCTGGGCCCTTTCGGCGGCCTCCTGGAAGCCCTCCAGCCCCAGCGCCCGGAGCGCCCAGCCGGAGGCAAATCCGAGCCCCGTGGCGCCGGGATCCCGCCTCGGCTCCCAGTCCTCGACAGGCAGGGTGGCAGGCACGCTCTTCTCCGCCAGCAGCCAGGAGCGCGCCTCCGCCTCGCCGCCGATCTCGTCGATGAGATCGACTTTCACGGCCTGGCGGCCCGTGTAGACGCGCCCGTCGGAGAGCTCCCGCACGCGCTCCATCGGCAGCCCGCGGCGTTCCGCCACCAGCCCCATGAACCACTGGAACCCGTCGTCCACCATCTCCATCGACACGGCACGGGCCTTCTCGGAGACGGGCCTGTAGGGCGAGGGTTCGGCCTTCATGTCACCCGATTTCAGCTCCTCCATGCGGACACCCACCATGTCCAGCAGGCGCGAGACCTCGGGAAAGCTGAAGATGACGCCGATCGAGCCGGTGATCGTGTTGCCGCGCGCCACGATACGGTCCGCCGCCAGCGCCGTGATATAGCCGCCCGAGGCCGCCACCGTGTCCATCACCGCCACGACGGGCTTCTTGGCCGCGATGGCCAGCACCTCCTCATAGACCGCCTCGGAGCCCGCGGTGGTGCCGCCGGGGCTGTCGATGCGCAGGAGAACGCCCTTGACCTGGTTTGCATCGCGGACCTCCTTCAGGAGGTCGAGCGTCTTCTGATCACCGGTGATGAGGCCGCTGATGGAAATCCGCGCGACATGGTCGGCGCGTTTGCGCCCGCCCGCCTCCCAGACCAGCGCGGCGATGGCAGCGATCGCCAGCAGCACGGCAAGGATGCGCCACAGCGTGAGCTTGCGCCTCAGCTTGCGGCGGTCGACGATGAGTTCGGCTTCGGAGATCATATGGGGTCCCGCTTGCAATCCAAGAGTTCAGCTTGCGCTTATAGTGCGTAAATCAGCCAAATGCATCTGTCCTGGTGTTCCACCGCCTTACGGGGATCGTTGCGGCATTCTGCAACATGCAGGCTCGTTGCAATTTTTCGGTCCCGCTGCGTGTGTTCCGGATGACCGGGGCTGCGCGTTACCTCTGGGGCCTACCCCGCGGAATCCCAGCCATTGCTTCGCAGGACAGCTCCGGACCAGCAGATCGAAGCACCGTCCGCCCGTTCCGGGAATAGGCCCGCTACACCTGCTTTCAGTTCATCGGCCTTGTTACGAAATCTATTCATAAAGATTGTCATGATTCTCACCATCCGGACTCCGCAAACGTTTTCTATTCCTATTGGACCATGATCCGGGTCTTCACAGCTTCGCTGAAAAGAGATAGCAGGATTATATGTATTTTATCGAGGACGCGTGTACCGGCTCCGCTTCAACATTGGCCTGATGCGCTGGCCTGGGATGCAGGCGTGCATTCTGGGGCTTCTGCCGGTTGCAGGCCTCCTGCTGCTGTCAACCGCGGCATTGGCGCGCATGGCGGATGCACCTGCCTTCGTGGCGCCCGCCGATGAACCCATCCCCGACGGATCCCGCGTCGATGTGGTGGCTGACCGCCTGACCTACGACCAGAAAACCGATGTGGCGACGGCCACGGGCACGGTTCAGCTCACCTATGGACCCTATGTGCTCACCGCCAGCGAAGTGGTCTACGACATGCGGAATGGCAAGTTCCGCGCCAATGGCTCCATCGTGCTGCGTGAGCCCAACGGCAACGCCATGGAAGCCACCTCCGCCGAGATCGAGGAGAATTTCAAGCAAGGCTTCGCACGCCATGTGCGCGCGCTCCTCACCCACAACGTCACGATCACCGCGCAATATGCGAGGAGGTTCGAGAACGGTGTCACCATCTATGAGAAAGCCAGCTACAGCGCCTGCAAGGATTGCGTGAGCGCGGGCGGAACGCCCGCCTGGCAGATCGTCGCGAGGGAGGCCAAGCACGATCTCAACACCCGCACCATCCACTATCGCGACGCCAGACTGGAGTTCGGTGGCGTTCCGGTGTTCTGGACACCCTATTTCGCCTACCCCGACCCCACGGTGACACGGCGCACCGGCTGGCTCATTCCCAGCTACAGCACAGGAACCTATGGTTTCGGTGTCACCACCCCCTACTTCTGGGAGATTGCGCCCAACAAGGATCTGACGTTTTCTCCCATGTGGATGACCAAGCAGGGCGTCATGGGCGATGTCGAATGGCGGCATCGCCTGTCATCGGGCATGTATTCCGCCCGCGCATTCGGCCTCCATGAGCTTGCGGAGGAGGTGAGCACCTCCACGTCAGGCCCCTTGCGCGGTGCGGCGCGAACGGATGGGGGTTTCAGGATCAACGACACATGGGACTGGGGCTGGGACGCCACCGTGACCAGCGACCGGACGTTCCTGTCCGAGTATGACATCGACTATCGCAACATGCTCCCCAGCTTCGTTCATGCGACGGCTCTGTCGGACCGCAATTACACCAAGGCCCAGATCATTGGCTGGCATACCCTTGTCGAGGCCGAGGACCAGGCCCAAATCCCCGTCGCGTTACCTTTCGTGACCGGCGAGTATATGCTTACTCCGGAAATCATGGGCGGCGAGCTGTCGTTGCGCTTCAACGCCTATTCGCTGGCACGCCAGGATCCGGTGGACGATCCCTCCCTCGGCCTCGATCTTGGCACCTACCAGAGCCACGCCGCCGCCTATGCCGAATGGCGGCGCCAGATGGTCTCGCGCAGCGGCCTGCTGCTGACGCCCTTCGCCCAGTTCCGCTCCGATCTGTTCTATTCCGAGAATGTGCCGGGCGGCGGCAGTGCCGAAGATCCGGACATCTATCTCACGCCATCTGCCGGTTTCGACATGCGCATGCCATTCGCGGCCAGCCATGGCGCGCTGCAGAGCGTGCTGACGCCGGTGTTTCAGATGATCGCCGCGCCGTCTGAACAGCGCAATGACGATAACGCCAATGAAGATGCGATCACGCTCAACTTCGACACAACCAACCTGTTCCTGAGCGACCGCTTCACGGGCTTTGACCGGCGCGAAGGCGGCGTCAGGGCCAATGCGGGCGTGTCCTATTCGATACTCGGCCAGAACGGCGCCTTCCTGCGTGCCAGCCTGGGTGAGAGCTTCCATCTTGCAGGAGAGAATAGTTTCACGGTCGGATCCGGTCTCGACGGAACCGCGTCGGACCTCGTCGGTGCTGTTGCGATGCAGATCAATGAGAATGTCACGCTCGGTTACCAGGCCCGCGTGGAAGAAGACCTGTCACGCATCAACGCCCAGGAAGCAACCGCCGCCCTCTCCTTCTGGCGGATATCGGGATCCGTCAGCTACGCTGACATCACGGCCGCGCCCGGCTATGGCAGGCCAGAGGACATGCGCCAGGTCTGGGCCAACGCCTACTATGACATCGACGGCACGTGGAGCGTCTTCGGCAATCTGCGTTATGACTGGGATGATGAGAAGTTCATGACCCAATCGCTTGGCATTGCATTCGACTGCGATTGCATGCGGGCAGCGCTGACATATTCGATGTCGAACAGCGGCGCCTTCGGCGTGGCGGAGGAAGGCACCGAGCAAAGGATAGACCTCAGCATCGCCCTGCGGACGATCGGCGCCGTCACCGGGTCGTTCAAGGTCCCATAGCGCCGGTTTCACATCTGCACGTCAACCCGCCTCTCGTCTCTCACGCGGCCGGGCTGCGCGTGCTCCCACGGGTGGTACAGTCCCCGCCGATGCACGGTGTGCAGTATGTCGAGGGCGTAGGTTCCGAAAAACACGACATAGCAGGCAATGACCAGCACCTCTGACTGGGTATAGAGAACCTGCACGGCGTATCCGGGCAGCGGCAGGTTCCAGTCCTTGATGACGAAGAGAACGCCAAAGCAGACCGCGAAGAATATCATCAGAAACGCAAAGTGAAACCTGAAGCGGTGCGTTCCGGGCCGGAAAGGCCAAGCCTCTGCGCCAATGCCATGACTGTTCTGCTGATGATGGAGCATCCGGCACAGCAGCGCCGCAGCCAGCAGCGCCAGTGCTTGCGCGGGAAAGAAGATATAGCTCCCCAGCATGTGCAGGTCATGGCTGTTGGAAAATGTATACTGCGTCGTCAGCACCATGCCCGCCGAGGCGGTCATCTGCCCGATCAGGAACACGGCGAGAAGCGCCTGCTTCACCCGCCTGCGGCCCCGGCTAACCGGCAGGCAGCCAATGGCGCTCAGATAGCACCACAAAATCATCGGCATCGCGAGCATGACCATGGCGGCGATCACAAGGATGACACCGGCGAAGATGCCGCCAATGGCGGGGTCACTGATGGCGAGGCTGATGGTCGGCGGGTCATCCCTGTAGTGCGGGTTGGTGGCCAGGAAGGCGTGGCGTGCCCACAGGACGAGTGGGATCTCGAGTGCGGGAACCAGGAAGGCCGGCAGCGCCAGGATGATCCCGGCCGGGTAGCCCTTCACAAGCGGCATGGCGGGCCTTCCCTCGTCATTCCGCCGCCCGCAGCCTGAAGACACGCGCCGGCACGTCAGAGATGCGCTGCACGGCGTCCGACATCAGGTCGTCGAGGGAGCCCGGGCGACGGCTGATGGCATGGAACAGATAGAGCGTTGCGCCGAAGAACACCGCGAACACCGGCCATATGCCGATCAGCGGGCTAATGCCGGTCTTCTCAACCAGCCTGGTGCCGAATTCCACCAGCTGGTGGTAGACGATCAGCAGCAGGATCACCCCCGCCACCTGGTGAACATTCCTGCGGCGCGGGTTGAGCACGGCAAGGCAGGCCCCGAGAATTGGCATGAACAGGGACGAGAGGATGATGACGAGCTTGTGGTTGAACTCCGCCGCCGTCGCCTCCGCCGAGGTGCCCGGCGGCACCGCGCCGGTGAGGAATTCGGACAGCAGCAGTTCCTGCTCGTCGTCGCCCCTCGGGCGGAAGGCGGTTATCATCTCATCGAGCGGGAAGTTGAGATCGGTGAAATTCATCTGCTGGCGCTGTTCCGGGTCCCCGGGGCTCACGATCTTGAGCTGGTGTCCGTCATAGAGCCTCAAGATTGGCCGCCTTTCGGTGAAGACCAGCTCGCCGCGCGCAGCCGTCGTGGTTTTCGATCCGCCCGTGGCGAGGGTTTCGAAGATGAAGATGTTCTCGAAGCTGCTGCGGTCATCCTGGATCTTGTTGATGAGCACGATCTGCCCGCCGGCCTTCATGAAGGTGGCATCGCGCGCCTTGAGATAGAAGCTCTCCTGCTCGATCTTGTAGATCAGCCCGCGGTAGGAGTAGCGGCCCAGCGGTTCAAGCCAGCCGACGACCAGCAGGTTGACCAGGGTCATGCCGATGCCGAGCACGGCGAGGGGCGCGAAGATTCGCGCCAGGCTGATGCCGGATGCCTGCAGGATGGCCAGCTCCGAGTTGACCGCGAGACTCCTGACCACGCTGTAGCTGGCCAGATAAAGGCCCAGCGGCAGCATGAAGGCCAGGTAGTGCGGCACGAAGGAGGCGAGCAGCTGTGCCGCCACGGAAAGCCCGTTCTTGCTGCCGATCGACACGTCGAAGACGATCAGGAAGCGCGCCGCCAGCAGCACCAGAAGCCCCACGCCGATCGCCATCAGGATCGTCGCCAGCGTGCGCCTCAACACATATCTGTCGAGAAGCTTGAGGGGCATCCGGTCAACGTTGCCCGGTGGATGACATCATCCAGTTCGGCGCGAAATGGCGGATGACGATGGTGTTGTTGCGCAGCGTGTCAGGGCCCGGGCCGCGGTTGATGCTGGCCAGCGCCGTTCGCTCATAGATGCTCCTCAGATATTTCGACTGGTAGCTGACATGCCGGGCCGGCAGCACCACGCGCGGCACCTTCAGATGGGCGCTGATCCAGACGTCGTCGACATAGAAGGCCTCGCGCGGCGCGCCGCCATAGTCGAAGACGCCGCCAAGATCGAAGAAGCTCGGTTTCACCAGATATCCCGCGACACCCATGACGATGTCGACCGGCTCGGGCTTCGAAATCCTCCGTGCCCTGACGGGCATGGGCGGGCCGCTGCCGAACTTCCGCCAGAAGGTCATCTCGCGGTCGGTGAGGTCGGGCGGAACGATCCAGCCCCGCATGCTGAAAGCCCGGGCCGGCTCGGCATCGGAAGCCTGCACCAGATCGGCCACGAGGTTGGGCGGATAGACGCGGTCATCATCCACCACGATGATGCGGGTATCGGCCGCCTCCTGCGCCAGCGACGCCAGAAGCTTGGTCGCGGGTCCGAGATCCTCACACCAGCGGACCTCGAGGGAACGAAGCCCGCTGAGGTCGGCTGGCAGTTCATAGGCCACGTTCTCACGCCGGCTGAAGCGCGGCAGGTTGAGCACGATGCGGGCGGGCGCCAGGCTCTGGCGCATCAGGCTCTTCAGCGTCAGTGAGATCACCGGCAACCGGCTGGGAATGGTGGTGAGCGAGATGATGGCGTCGCTGCGTGACGGGTTCT
>CAIYXE010000782.1 GCA_903930095.1 uncultured Hyphomicrobiales bacterium | reverse complement strand
TTCATGCCCGTGACCAGCAGCAGGTCTGGCCCGACGCCCGCAAAGCGCCGCATGCCGACCGTGACGCCCAGCGCGAAGAGTGCGGTTGGGCCCGCCGCGTTCATCAACATTGTCAGCATGGTGCCGAGCCCGCCCGGGGGCCGGAAGCCGAGCGCCGAGCCGATGAAGCCGGCTGCCGTCGCGACGATGAAGGGGTGGGTCGCCACCTGCTTGACGATCCGCAAAGCGATGTCGCGCCAATGGGCTTTCTCCTGCCGCTCCTGGGCGAGGGTGGCGAGGAAGGCCGTCATCACGAACTGGATGGCGCAGTCGAAGCAGAAGATGAGGGCGGCGGGGACAGCCGCCTCCGGCCCGAAGAAGGCCACCGACAGCGGCAGGCCCATGTAGCCGACATTGCCGTAGCTGCCGGACGTGCCCTGGAGGGTGGCCGTCTTGAGTTCCGTGCGCAGCAGCAAGCGCGACAGGGATACGATGGCGGCAAAGGCGAACACGGTGACAGCACTGGTGGCGGTGACGAAAGGCCAGTTGACCAGCTGCTCGAAGGGTGCGGCCGAAACCACGAGGAAAATCAAGGACGGAAGCGCGAAATAGACGAGGAAGATGTTGAGCCAGGCCAGACCCTGCTCACCCACCTCCCAACGCCTGGCCGCAATCACGCCCAGCAGGATGAGCGCGAAGAAGGGCAAGGCAAGATTGATGATTTCGGACATTTGGAAGCAGTTCAGGTGGCTCTCTGAAACGCTCTTGCCTTCTGGCGCGAGCCTTGGCAATCAATAGTGATGTCCAGTTCGACGGCAAAATTCGGCATCGGTCAGGTTGTGCGCCACAGGCTCTTCTCCTTCCGTGGCGTGATCTTCGATGTCGACCCCGTGTTCAACAACACCGAGGAGTGGTGGAACGCGATTCCTGAGGAAATCCGCCCGCGCAAGGACCAGCCCTTTTACCACCTGCTGGCCGAGAACGAGGAAACGGAATACGTGGCCTACGTCTCGGAACAGAACCTGCTGGTCGACAACTCCGGCGAGCCGGTGCGCCACCCGCAGGTGCGGGAGTATTTCGCGGGCTATGACAGCCGGAGGAAGACCTACCGGCCGCGGGACCTGCAGCAGCACTGAACTGACCCTGGGGAAAGGCTTGCGCCTGACCACATCGTCATTGTTCTTGACTTTATTCCTATTCCGTGCTAGTTGCGGACTCAATCTGAAGGGGACGGATCATGATAACTTGGGCTCGTAGCGTTGGACTGATGGCGGCCCTGCTGATCGCGCCGCTCCTCTCCGGATGTGACGAAGCGCCCAAGCAGCCGGCGGCGGCCCAGGCGCCACCGGTGGCGGTGACCGTGGTGCGGGCGGAGACCCGCGATCTGCGGCCCACCGTGAGTTTCAGCGGCCGCGTGACGGCGTTGCAGAAGGTCGACCTCCTCGCCCGCATCGAGGGCTTTCTCGACACCCAGAACTTCGCCGAGGGCGCGCAGGTCAAGGCGGGCGACCTGCTCTACGTGATCGAGAAAGCGCCCTATGAGGCGAAGGTCGCTTCCGCCGAGGGCGCCGTGGCCACCGGCCAGGCACGCTATGACCGCGCAGAAATCGAACTGAGGCGGCAGACGACACTGGTGGCCCGCGATGCCGCCGCCCAGACCAAGCTCGACGACGCAAGGGCCGCACGCGATGAGGCCAAGGGATCGCTCGACAAGCTCGAGGCCGAACTGACCCAGGCGAAGCTGCAGCTCTCCTACACCGAGATCAAGGCGCCCATCAGCGGGCGGATCGGCAAGTCGCTGCTGACGGCGGGCAGCTTCGTGAGCCCGGCCAGCGGCACGCTGGCGACGATCGTGGCGCAGGACCCGATCGGCGTGACCTTCCCCGTGAGCCAGCGCGACATTCTGGCAGTGCGCGAGCAGGCCGCAGCCGGCACCAGCATCGCCGACCTGACGGTCCATCTGCAGCTCGGCAAGGACAAGCGCTACGAGCAGACAGGCAAGGTCGACTTCGTCGACGTGCAGGTGAACACCGGAACGGATGCCGTCGATGTGCGGGCCAGCTTTCCCAACCCGGACGGCGTGCTGGTGGACGGACAGCTGGTTACGGTGGTGGTCGAGTCGGGCATCGCAAAGCCGGCCCTGGTGGTGCCGGTGAGCGCCATCCAGATCAACCAGTCCGGAACCTTCGTGCTGATCGTCAATGCCGACAGCAAGATCGAGGTGCGGCCCGTCGAGACATCGGGCCAGGCGGGGAACGGCGTTGCCGTGGCCAAGGGCCTGGCCGAGGGTGACCGCGTGGTCATCGAGGGGGTGCAGAAGGTGAGGCCCGGACAGTCCGTCGAAGCGACCGAAATCAAGCCGGAGGTCTGATCCATGCTTTCCGGCATCTTTATCGACAGGCCGCGGCTCGCCGTCGTCATCTCGCTCGTGATCACCATCGCGGGGCTGGTGGCGATGACACAGATCCCCGTGGCGCAGTTCCCCAACATCGTGCCGCCGCAGGTCTCGGTGACGGCAAGCTATGCCGGCGCCAGCGCGGAGACGGTTGAATCGACGGTCGGCCAGCCGATCGAATCCCGCGTCGTGGGCGTCGACAACATGCTCTACATGAAGTCGACCAGCGGCAATGACGGGAGCTACACGCTCACCATCACCTTCGCCGTCGGCACCGACCCGGATATCAACACGGTGAACGTCCAGAACCGGGTGAAGCTGGCGGAAGCCCAGCTGCCCCAGGAGGTGCGCACGCAGGGCGTCAATGTGGTGAAGAAGTCCTCCGCCATCCTGCAGCTCATCGCCTTCACTTCGGAGACGCCGGAGCACGACCAGCTCTTCCTGTCGAACTACGTCACCATCAACCTGCTCGACCGGATGAAGCGGGTGAAGGGCGTGGGCGACGTGAGCCTGCTTACCCCCACCGACTACAGCATGCGCATCTGGCTCGATCCCGACCGTCTGGTCGATTACCAGATGACGCCGGCCGACATCGTCAATGCGCTGAAGAAACAGAACGTGCAGGCCGCGATCGGCCGCATCGGCGCGCAGCCGGCCTTGCCGGACCAGGCCTACCAGCTCTCGATTCAGGCGCAGGGGCGCCTCACCTCGGCCGAGGAATTCGGCAATGTGGTGGTGCGCGCCACCGAGGGCGGCTCCTTCGTGCGGCTGAAGGATGTGGCACGGGTGGAGCTGGGCGCCCGGCTTCTCGAAACGCAGGGCCGCTATGACGGCTCGCCCGCGGCGGTCATCGGCATCTACCAGGCACCCGGCGGCAACGCCATCGCCAGCGCGGAGGCGATGCGCCAGATCCTCGAGGAGGCGAAGGCGCAGTTCCCCCAGGGCATGACCTACCAGATCACCTATGACACGACGCAATTCGTGGCGGAAAGCATCCACGAGGTGGTGAAGACGCTGCTCGAGGCCTTCCTGCTGGTCGTTGTGGTGGTGTTCCTGTTCCTGGGGAGTGTCCGGGCCACCATCATTCCGCTGATTGCCGT